>CAIXME010000246.1 GCA_903920425.1 uncultured Pirellula sp.
CCTGTCAGACACAGCCTCCTCCAAAACAACAAAAAAAAGCTGCATTCATTGCTCGGCGCCCGAGAAAAAAGCCGTCACGAAAGCTTCGAACGCACAGGCCGGCAACAAAAAGAAGCTCCGAACCGCGGTCAGCATGCTCGCCTTGAAATGCCAAGGGAAGAACTTCGCCTTCACTCACCTTCCGTGGCTCGTACCTTCCCTTTGGGTTGAACACCCGTTTACGACCGTTGCGAGCGAACAAGTTGTTGCGCCGCCCGAGAAGGTATTGGTATCCATCTTTATTCAACCGGATACCCCGCCACCCAAGCGACGCGTCCTTTAGCGATTTCTGTGTACAAGATTCTCGGCTCGGCTCCATTGATAGAGTACAGCGAGAATGCACGGAATTGCTATCTCTGAAATGATCCTATTGCCCGCCGAGGCGATGCGAACGTCTAACGATTTGCATCGATCATTTCGCTGCCAATGCAACGTCGACATCCTCGATTCGAGATGGCGTGCTTGCGCGGTGTACCGCTCGCCCTTCACAAGTGAGTGTTTCTATCGCATCAAGCATGCCGTTTCGAATCGTCGAGCACCGATGCATTGATTTTCGCTTGGGTCGATTAGGACTTTTTCAAGCCCTATCGATTCACGCATAGAGCGTCGCGCTTCCACCAAACCTTTCAAATCAGAAAACAAACCATCAAATCATGAAATCCCTTTCGACCCACTTGTTACCTCGTCCGCCTCGTCTGCATCGGACGGGGTTCACTCTTGTTGAACTGCTGGTGGTTATTGCCATCATCGGCATCCTCGTTGGCCTACTCTTGCCCGCAGTGCAGGCCGCACGAGAAGCAGCAAGACGCATGCAATGCAGCAACAACATCCGCCAAATCGGCTTGGCCCTGCACAATTACGAATCAGCCAATAAACGCATCCCGGCGTTCGTCGGGATCAACTCTGGAAACGCGGGGAATTTCTCGATATTGGCCTGCATGTTACCGTTTATGGAACAGACGAATCTGCTTAACAAAATCGACTACAGCGTCAGCTTGCAAGTTGGCTGCTGCCCTGGAACCATTCGACCTCAATTTGTTGATCCCGCAAAATCGATTGTCTCCTTGTTCCGGTGCCCGAGCGACAATGGCCCCGACATCTTCGAAGTAAAGACGCTGAGCGGCTCGGGTCCGATCGACCTTTACGCGGGCAACAACTACCACATCAATACCGGCACCGCTGTCGGCACACTGTACGACACACGACTGCAATCCGACGGGCTTGCGTGGACGAATTCCAAAGTGCGATATGCCAGTATCACAGACGGATTGAGCAACACAGCAGCGTTTTCGGAATCCCTTAGAGGCCTCGCAACCACCGCCGTAACCGCTCCGACAAATCGCGACCAGAGAATGCGGACCATGGTCAACGTCGCGTGTGTATGGCGATCCACCACTACACCTCCAACTGTTCCGGGACTAGCCAATGGATTCATGGCTCCCGAGGATCCGAGCTTGTTCGAATCTCAAGTGGTTGCAATGGGGCGTGGTTACAACGGCCAGCGCGGAGCAGGCTGGATACACGGCCGCGAGTATTACTCAGCCTACAACCACTATCACAATCCAAATTCGGTTGTCTTGGACATGAACACCTGTGGATACGGCGTCTTTGGTGCCCGAAGTCTCCACGGTTCTGGCGTTCATTTGGTCCGCTGCGATGGCAGCGTTGCATTCGTCAGCAACAGTATCGACTTAAAAATTTGGCGTGCATATGGAACTCGAGATGGTGGCGAAATCGCTGCCTTTGACGAGTAAGCCAACGACTTAATTCGTTCCCCCACTCAATTAAAATTCTCACGCAGAAAAAGCACATTTATGAAACTGAACATTTTAGGCATCTATTTATTTTTCCTAGTGGCAGTGTCCTCACCGGCAGAGGCTCACGACACATGGGTCCAATCGGGAGCTCTGGTAACGAGACACCAAGATGTTGTCCATGTCGATTTGATGCTAGGAAACCACGGAAACAACCACCGTGACTTTAAGATTGCGAGCAAGATCACACTGGCTCCATGCACATTGCTCGCTATCGAACCCAACGGAAATCGCATCGACCTCAAACCAAGGATCGTCGATAACGGTAGCGCAGAAAAAGAAGGCTACTGGACAACAAAGTTAATAGCAGAACAAAAAGGAACCTACCAAGTCGTCCATACGCTGGATACGCTCCACGGAAAAACGCGTGCAATCAAAACAGCTAAGACATTTTTCATCTCCGCCAACTGCTTTACAGCTGTCGGGGGCGATGACGAACAAGTCCTTACACCTATCAACAAAGATCTTGAGCTTGTACTCCACACGCCTCTAGCAGCGCTGAGCGCAAATCAGCCTTTCAGACTGCAGGTGCTTTGGAATGGTAAGCCACTAGGGAAGGCCTCAGTTGCTTTTATCCCTCGAGGAGCAAAACTTGCAGAGGATCGCGACCCTCTGTTTGAGAGGACGTCGGATTCCGAAGGTTTTGTCTCTTATACGCCAACAGAAGGTAATCTGCTTTTGGCTGTTGTCCATCATCTTGCCCCCACTGAAAGCGGCGAGGGATTCGACAAAACCAGCTACGGCGCCACGATGGTCCTGCCTATTCCCCAAATGGCCTTTAGGCCAGATCTAGCCGTGCGCCGATAGCCACTTCGTCACTCAGATCTCGGGACACTCTTCGTACGTTCCTCCATGAAATGGTACTTGTACTCGATTGCATGCCCGTCGAGTACGAGACCAGCCTTTGGGCGAAATACGAAAGCAAGTAGACTAAGACAACAGGAATGCGATGTTCAACCGATTGAATCACGTTGCGACAAACTAAGATTCGTAACGCATATTCGGTCACGCGTTTCAGAAGTCCCTCGGATCCCCCCTTCTTGCTCACCGTGTCCTTCGTGGTTGATACTAATCCCTGTAGTTCCTAAGACTGTAGCGACGAAGGACTTTAACAACGAAATAGTCGAATACGCAAAGTAAGATCTTGGGCCAACGAACCAAGCAGAAGAGTCCATTACGTTTCACGACGAAGCCCTCGAAGGGCTCGAAGAAATTGAGAGAGCTATTCCTTTCACAATCTCTCTCCATTTCTTTTTGTTGAAATCCTTTGGCAGCGGATTCCCGGTCTCCGACAACACGACACTTGCTCAACATCGGGCTGCTAGAATGGCCGACGACTAGAGTCGCTACCTTCGTTCGTGCCGAGCCGTGTTCATTGCGGTTCTTGACGCATGTCGAGCTATTTCGGAATCCGGGCATATTTTCCGACAGCTAATGGACCGGCAAAACACTTTTCGACGTGATCAGTCTGCTCCTTCAGTCCACGAGGGCACGAGGAAATCCAATCACGATTCGGCTAAT
This sequence comes from uncultured Pirellula sp., assembly GCA_903920425.1. Lineage (GTDB taxonomy): Bacteria > Planctomycetota > Planctomycetia > Pirellulales > Pirellulaceae > JBKCUI01. Next base: position 3,375 of record CAIXME010000246.1, read on the forward strand.
GATTGTGCTTTTCGAGGGTGCGACGTAGCATACGCTCTTTCTCCTATCTTGACGTCACATCCCCCAACCGATTCACATGAGCACCACCCAACCAGGGGCAAAAGCCGCTTCGACCTTTTTCAGCATCGCGATAACTCAGGCCATAGCGGTGGTTTGCTTTATCGTCATCCCAACTGCAATTACGTTGATGGCTCCCCTATCAACGATCCAGTTCAAGAAAACGGAAAAGGGAAACACGGTTCTTGTAGACAGATATTTGCTCATCTTTTTTCCGTGGCGGCAAGAGCAGGTGGAAAACGCTTCGAAACTTCATGCAGAAATCACTGAGGAAAAGCGTTATAAAGGCACGAGCGAGGAGCGTCGCAAAGGCCAAAAGGGAATTCGTCTTGCGACGGGGCAAGTGACGGTTATCGGGAACGACAAAGAACTGGTTGTGCAATCGGCACCCGATCTTGCGAAATCCATCGTATCCCAGTTCGATCAGTTTGCGTCCACCGCAGATGCAGCGCCGGTCATTATCCCAGTTTATGCATCCTGGAGCCTTTCGTACATTCTTGGCGGAGCGGCTACGTTTCTGTGCGCTTTGTACGTTTTCGGCGTATGTGCGGCGATCGTTACGTTCCCATTCCGTGCAAAACGGCAAAGCAACGGCTGACCGAATAACGATCCGCGCGTCGCCCACATCGGTCAACTGGACCATATCCGTGTCGATTGTTCAGATTATTCCGTGTGGGGATGGGCAGTGCACTTGGAACACTTCGGTGCACTGGTGCAAAAGGGACGCGTCCTGGCTGAAAAAAACCTAGGCTTGATGGATCAAGGTCTACCGAGTTCAGCTAGGGAGAAAATGCGAAACATACAAAGTCTGTTATGGACGCCCGCCCGATACTTCGCAGCCATATTGCTGATCATCTTCGTTGCCGAAGCATGCGTCATGTCCATGCTGCCATACATCCTCCCACAGGACGTTGACTCCCGCGTTGAAGTTCTCTGCGACGCGAGTCTACTAACCGCATTCACGGCTCCTATCCTTTGGACCGTTCTCATCAGACCTTTACGCCTCATGGTGAACGATCAGTCGAAAAAATGCACTGCGATTGTAGAAGGTTCACGGGACGGCATATTACTGCTCAACAGCGATGGTTGTATTGAGTCGGCGAATGCCGCAGTACTCGCTGGATTTGAAACGAGCCTACGTGAAATCCGAGGAAAACCCCTAAACTCATTGATTCCGTTGCTGAAAAACGATTCTGCCCCTGAATCATTCCTGCAGGATCTCGTTCGCTCAACGGACACTATTTCTGAGGAAAAGTGCATCTCGATGGAGCTAAACGGACAACTAAGGCACTTTGAAATCCGGGCCCACGTTCTGGAAGTGGAAGCTTCGCGAAAGTATACCGTGATGGTTCGAGACGCCACGGAAAAACACCGGATCCAACTCAACTTGGAGGAAGCTAACAGGCAATTGATAGAAAGCGCTCACCGAGCAGGCAAAGCCGAAGTCGCAAAATGCGTAATACATAATGTCGGCAACGTTCTAACAAACATGAATATCCTGGCATCGGCGATGGAATCCAAAGTTCGAAGCTCTCGACTTTCCGGTTTATCCAGGGGTGCCGAACTGATCCAAAACCACAGCGACGATCTGACCACTTTCTTAACGGAGGACCAGCGTGGGCGTCAGTTGCCAGAGTATTTTGTAGAATTAGCACACTGCTGGGAAAGCGATGCGGAGGATTTACTGAGCAAGTTAAACTCGCTTACCAGCAGCTTAGAACACGCCAACCATATCGTAGAAGCTCAACATGACACAGCGGACTCCGCCGGCTTTATCGAGCGAGTTTCGTTGTCTAGCCTGCTAAACAAAAGCCTTGCCATGAGTGCGGCATCGCTCGATCGCCACTCCATTGCGTTGGAGACAGAACTAGACAGTGCGCCCGTGGCATTGCTTGACACGAATAGGCTATTGCAAGTGCTCGTCAATTTGATAACGAATGCCAAACAAGCATTATGCGAATGTGCCATTGAGAATAGAAAAATCCGAGTAAAGCTTTACGCTCATGGCAATGATCGATTCAAAATCGAGGTAAGCGACAACGGACCAGGTATCGACCAAGACCGAATATCGCGAATCTTTAATCGGGGTTTTACGACGAAATCAAATGGGCACGGCTTTGGACTGCATTATAGTGCCATCGCAATTCAGCAAATGGGAGGCCAAATCGAGGTGTTCAGCAAGGGACAAAACCAAGGCTCAACCTTTACTATCGATCTGCCACTCGACCAAAGAAAACGGGTGACCGCATGACCCAGCAATTCGATACCCATGCTCGCCGCATATTGATCGTCGACGACGAACTATCCAATCACGACGCATTCCGATCGATCCTCGAAAAGCCATCCGAATCGCATTCGAAGCTCGATGCCATCGAAGCATCGCTCTTTGGCGACCAGAGGCCACAACAAAGCCCTTCCCCTGTTTTCCGATTGGATCACGCCACACAAGGTCAGGATGGGGTACAGCTTGTCCAAAAAGCAGTATCTGAGAGCGACCCTTATGCATTAGCATTTGTCGACATGCGAATGCCACCAGGATGGGACGGACTGAAAACGATTGAAGAAATCTGGAAGATCGACCCAAAAATGCAGATCGTGGTTTGCACAGCTTACTCGGATCTTA
>CAIXME010000247.1 GCA_903920425.1 uncultured Pirellula sp.
TCGTTGACCTTTACTGGGCCAAGCCAGCTCTTTCCACCGTCCAGTGTGCGGTACGCCAAGACGTCCCCATCAGTGCCTTTACCCTTCGGACCTCCAATCGCAGTGATAACAATAGAATCGCCGGCATGAGCAATCCGAGGACCTCTTCGCATTCCGAGAGACATGTTAGGTACCCTAAAGGCGACGAGCGGTGAGGGCTTCTCGTCCGATCCAACTCTGCAGTAATAAACGTCATCTCCAACGCCGAATGTAACATGTGCGACACCCCTCGAGTCCATACTCGCTTGCGGTTGTTTCGGTGATCTCTCGCTGCTTCCCGAGAAGATCGTGAAAGGTTCGGAACCAGAGACCAAAGCGGGAACAAATATTAGAAGAGCTGCCAAAGTAGTCTTAAGCATTCGGTGAACTCACTTGGTCTGACCTGGATAGCCCAGAGCCAAAAAGGTGAAAAAGTGCAGGAGTAACGATTTGGTCTAGAACGGTTGATGCAATCATGCCACCAAACAATACGACGGAAAGCGGATAAAGAATCTCCTTGCCAGGCTCGCCGTAACCAAACAACAACGGTAGCAGTCCTACAAAGCTAGTCATCGCTGTCATCATCACTGGTGCAAGGCGCTCTAGGCTTCCACGGATAATCATTTCTTTCCCAAATGGCATGCCGTCAACCTCCATCAAGTGTTGATAATGCGAGATCATCATGATGCCGTTACGACTAACAATGCCTATGAGCGTGATGAATCCAACCCAATGCGCCAAAGATAAATGAGTTGCCTGTATCCAGATACCAGGCCAGAGATACCATGCTTGGCCCGCGAACTCCGAAGCTTCCGGTTTATTCACAATCAGGAGCGCCACAATCGCGCCCAGCGCTGCCAATGGAACGTTCACAATTACCTGAAGTGCAGAACGCTGCGAGCCGAGGGCTTTCATCAGCAGCAGATAGACGCCGACGATACTCAGTAGTGCAAATCCCCATAGTCTATAGGTGGCTTGCTGCTGAGCTTCGAATTGTCCGCTGTAGTCGAGATAATACTCACCTGGCAGCGCATGAAGATATTGCTCAACCGGCTGGAGTGCTATTTTGATATCGCGTACAACACTCGCCAAGTCTCGCCCCTGGACATTGCAGAAAACGGCGACTCGTCGTTGAACATGTTCACGATTGAGCACATTAGGACCAGTCGTATCCAGGATTTCTGCAACTTGTGACAGCGCGACTTTCGCTCCTGAGGGCGTTTCGAGAATTGTCTCTTCAATCACGTTCGGATCGCGACGAGACTCCTCGTCGTACCAAACAACCAAACCAAAGTATTTATCCTCTTCAATGATCTGCGAAACGATGGTGCCTTTGAATGCCGTTTCTAAAATTTCGGCGACATCGCCGGGTGCGAGACCGTAACGCGAAGCTTCTTCACGCTTCACCCGCATTTGCAATTGGGAGATCTCGATCTGAGGTTCGATTTGAAGGTCAACTACCCCTTCGATCTCTTGCATGCGTGCCTGGACGTCGTATGCCGCAGTTCGCAATTCTCGTAAGTCCGGGCCAAACACCTTCACAGCGATCTGAGCACGAATTCCAGACATCATGTGATCCAGTCGGTGCGAGATCGGTTGGCCGATATTTACTGCCGCACCAGGAATACTCGATATTCGTTCTCGCAGATCGGCGATCACAACTTCCTGTGGTCGCCCATGGTACTCAAAACTCCAAAGATGCGCGATCGGAATGGCTCGCAGGATAGTGTTCAGCCAACCTGCTTTCTCTGTCTTGTGCTGAGCGAATCGCACCTCGAACTCTGTATTGTTCACACCTTCTGCATGCTCATCCAATTCTGCGCGCCCCGTCCTGCGTGCAACTGACAGTACTTCGGGTACTTCAAGCAAAATCGATTCTACCCCACTAGCGATTCGCTGGCTCTCATCCAGCGAAGTACCCGGTTCAAGACGTAAATTGATAGTTGCTGTTCCTTCATTGAACGGAGGCAGAAATTCGCCTCCCATCCATGGCAGTGTCAGACAACTCAATAAGACGAAAACACTAACACCAGCAAGTACGGTTCGAGGGCGGTTAAGCGTCCAGCGAAGTACGCGCTCGTCCCAGTGTTTCAACCAACGCATGATGAATGGTTCGCGTTTTTCAGCGAGAAACGGTGCGCGAGGTAGTAGAACGCTTGCAAGTACGGGTGTGAAAGTTAATGAAACCACCAAGGAGCAGAGTAATGCCACGATGTAAGCGACCCCAAGAGGAGCGAACAATCGTCCTTCGATGCCTGCCATCATAAACAACGGCAATACTACCAGAACCACAATTAGCGTCGCATAAACAATGGAGTTACGGACTTCACTGGAAGCCAAGAAGATAACTTCTAGAGCCGGTTTCTGAGAATCTGAAGGTAACTGCTTATTCTCACGCAATCGTCGGTAAATGTTCTCAACATCAACGATTGAGTCATCCACTAGGTCGCCAATCGCAACGGCAATCCCCCCCAAAGTCATCGTGTTGATCGTGATTCCAAACATATAGAAAACGATTACTGTCAATAGGATCGATAGCGGCATAGACGTTAGTGAGCTGATGCTAGTGCGAAAGTTGCCCATCAAAAGGAACAGAATCACTACGACCCAAATCGCACCGTCGCGTACCGCTTCGCTGACGTTGTCAACCGCTGCTTCAATGAAGTGACTTTGGCGAAAAATCTCGGATTCAATTTTGATATCGTCTGGTAATTCTTTTTGAAGCGAGACGAGCACCTCATTGATCCTGTGATCAAGTTTGATCGTGTCAGCCTCTGGCTGTTTCTGTATCGTCAGCATGACCGCCGTACCGCCTCGCAACTCTTGGTAGGGCTTTGCATGGGAATGCGACTGTTGACTTGACGACTTGGGAGAAAGGTGCGAACCATCGTTCATGTGCGCATGGGTAGCGTCATGACTCACCGCAAAGTTCACGTCCGGTTCGATCTTCACTACAGCGGAAGCATCGCCGCGTTTAACTGGCCCACCGAGCCTCACGTCAGCCACATCGCCGATGCGAATTGGCACTTGGTCGCGCCAGAGAATGGGAGTCGCTGCTACTTCGTCCAGCGTTAGAGACTGCCCTTGAATTCGAAGCAACGATTCTTTCTCACCGCGGCTCATCACACCACCGCCAGCGAGAACGTTGGCTTTCGTCGTTGCATCTGTTAGTTGTGCCAATGTCACGTTGCGAGCAGCTAGACGCGAGGGGGAAGTTAGCACTTGGAACTGCTTCAGAATTCCTCCCATTACGGAGACTTGAGACACGCCCTCAACCGCTAGTAGACGATTTCGGACCGTGAACTCGCCAATCGTCCGAAGTTCCATCGCTTTCGCATTGGCTTCATCCGGTGTGTTTGGTTTGAAATCGCTACGCAATGCTAACAGCATGATTTCGCCCATGATTGACGAAATGGGTGCAAGAGTAGGATTCGTGTTAGGTGGTAGTTTCGACTGGGCTAGTTGAAGCTTTTCGTTGACGATCTGACGGTCTATAAATATGTCCGTGCCCCACTCGAATTCGACCCAGATGATTGATAAACCAATCGCTGAAGAAGAGCGAACGCGTTTTACACCCGTCGCACCATTTAGCAGCAACTCGATGGGGCGAGTTACTAGCACCTCCACTTCTTCTGGCGCGAATCCCGGTGCCTCGGTCATAATCGTGACCGTCGGGCGATTTAGATCGGGGAAAACATCGACTGGCATTGTCTGAAGTAGTGATGCTCCAATTAACATCACCAGCAAAGACGCAATCGCGACGATGGCGCGGTTTTGAAGTGAAAAACGTATAATGGTATCGAGCAAGTGAACTACCTCAAAGATGCGAAGGCCGTCTGCAGCTCTCGACTACCAACGGTTACAACCGACTCACCAGCTTCGATACCAGAAACAATCTCGGTATACTGTCCATCGGTCTGACCAATAGTTACGCGTCGTCGCTCCATATTGCCGTCGTTCTTTCGAACAAAGCTAAAAAGGTGCAGTCCATCACGGAGAATTGCAGATGCAGGAATTGCTAAACGCGAACTCTTGGTTCCCACTGGCAGGCCGACTGTCATTAACGCGCCGGAGCTAAATTGTGGGATATTGGAATCGTCTACGCGGGGAGTTTTTGGAGTGAACCATATTCGCTGCGTTCTTGTGGACTCGCTTAGCGTTGGCCCAATTCGCGAAAGAACGACTGGAAGCCTTACTTCTGAGTCGGCGAGCAGGGATGCTACTCCAACTGCATCGACAGACATAGAAGCAACCTCTCTCGAAGGTACCTGGGCCTCGATCCAAAACGATTGCAAATCTTGGATTTCTACAAGAGGTTGATTGGCCGTTACGGTTTCACCGAGCGTGACCACAGATGAGGCAATTCTCCCACTGATATTGGCACGAATTGGCAGGTAGTCTAGTATCCGTCGTTGATTGGCGATGGAGTCGATTTCGCTATCTGATAAACTCAACGTGGCGAGTTGTCGTCGCAGGCTTTGGGCACGTATCTCAAGTTGCTCCGCTTGTGCGCGTGTCTCCAAAACCAAGCGCATCGAGACCGCGTCTCCCTTGACGCTTTCCAGCCGATCGGCGCGACGACGGGACAAGTCTGAGTCCAACGAGGTACTAATCAAGTCAAGCTGTAGCTTGTAGAATTCAGGTGAGGTGATCTCCATTAGTTTATCGCCTTTTTTCACAGACCGGCCAGGACTTAGCGAATGGGACTGAACAGTTCCGTTCAACTGCGTCGTAAGGACACTTCGATTTTCGGGAGGCAAGGTAACTACCGCAGGAAGTTGAAGTGTTTTTGATACATCGCGATAACCAGCAGCCTCCGTTCGGATTCCCAAGCGTTGCTGTTCTTGGGCTGAGAGTCTTAGCACACCGAGGAAGAATAAACTCGAAAGCTCGTGGCCGCCTCTAACAACGACTCGATCGCCGGGAAATATCTCCCCTTGAATTACTTCAACCATTGATTCGGAGCTATGACCATCCGTCAATTTGCGACTACCAAGCCGCACGGTCCTCTTACGATACTCAGCGGTCGACCGAGTCGATGCTTCCTCGACAAAAAGATAGCTTTGTAGACCGTCGCTGTGTATAGCCCGTTGCGGAACTGCAATCGTGTCCGCTTGTTCCGATGTGTATATCGTTGCCGAGCCTACAAGCCCTGGAATGACCGAAGGATGATTCAATGTCACCCATGCTGATATCACTTGCGTTTTTGAGTCGAGAACCGCGTCCATTCGATCGATGACTCCCTCTACAGATAGGGATGAACTCGGAAAATGGACGCTTACTCGATTGCCCACTTTAACGTTGAATATGTCCTTCTCAAGTAATTGGAGGCGTACCCAAACTTCGTCGGTATTCACGATTTCAAAAAGATGTTCGAACGCTTCAACGTACTTACCTTCAGCTAAGTCCGAGTGGAGAATGCGTCCGCCAATCGGTGATCGAAGAGGGAAAAGCAGTTCGCTCGAGGGATCGAGTTGAGAACTTTGAAGTGAAACTCCGAGCGTGCGCGCTCGCAGTTCCGATACCTCCAAGCGATTTCGGCTTTGCTCTACCCCATTCTCGATATCCAAAAGACGCTGCATTGGTACTGCGCCCGCTTGCGCAGAAGGTCTTGTCATCTCCAACAGGCGAAGGTTTAAAGCTAAATCATTCTTTGCCTGGAGAAAATCAAGTCGTACCAACTCAAGTTCTCTGCTACTCATCTCGGCGACTACCTGATTCTTTTCAACCAAATCTCCTGGTCGTACGAGAAGCTTGGAAATGCGTCCAGCTATCTGAGCTGACCCAAACGCTTTGGCCTGCCAAGGAGTCACGGATTCCGCATATACGTTCATTTTCGAAGCAACAGTGCCAACAACAACCTCTTCTGACAGAAGCCCAATCGCACTTCGCGCTTGCCCAGAAAGCGTCACATAACCGTTCTGAGTATCGACTTGAACTCCTTTTGTCGGAAGTGGTTGATGACCCTCGTGGGCATAGCATATTGAACTTGTAGTTAGCCAAAATATGCTCAAAAGACCGCTCTTCAATATGCTCACGACTTACCTCGCAAACTACTTCACAAACGAATCGGGTTCAGGCAACGCATCGGATGAAGCTTTGGCTGTTTTGAGATACTCGTCAACGCAGGGTGGACAGCAAAACTGGTAAGGTTTGCCGTCAATAACCCAAGTAAAGTTCGGGTTCGCCTTGGTCTCTGTGATGGGACAGATTCGATCACCAGGCTTTGGATTCATATCGTGTGCGGACTTGATCCCCTTGAACTTCTGGGACGCTGTTACGTTTCCGTTAGCCGTAATATCAGCCGCTGTGTATCGTCCGCCGGGAGTAAGATAGAGTTCCCTCTCCGCATCATCCGCCAGCTTATCGGGCATATCGGGAGAATTTCCATGGCTCTCTTCACCCGAGACAAATCCAAGCCGGAATCGTTCGCCATCAATTCGAATATTTGGAATGGTCACGTCCAGTTTTCGGCCGACTAATTCCTTTGGCAACTTGCCAACGAAAAGCGACGTTTTTCCATTGCCATCGCCATCCTGCGGAGTCGGCTCGAAGGCAACGGCTTTAGAATCCGCATCACCGTCCGCTTTCACGAATCCCTTCAGCGTTTGACTCTCGACATCGATGACGCGACTCTCGTCCTTTCCAAGAGTGTATAGTCGAATCGCCCCTTCAGAGTCGATAACTGCTTCAACGTGATAACTGTCTCGACCTAACGAAACCATGATTCCACCATGTGCACCGGCTTTGTGCCCGTGTTCGGCGTCGGAATCTCCCGGCGCGGACGAAGCAAGCGACGTTTCGGATGTCCTGTCGTTCGCAGTTAGGCTTGGCCGAGCCATATCTTGCTGAGGATTTTTAGCGGCCGAAACGTCCTGATGATTCGTTGGTTTGCATCCAGCGAGGAACAGCACGCCTAGAGCCGAACTCGCAACCAAACTTAGAAGAAGCCATTTGCTTTTCGTCATTTTTAGACCCTGGTTATCTGTAGAATGGAACTATTTCTTGAGTGAGGCTTCGTAAAGATCGTCAAGCTTGGCAAGAAATTTCTCTGGCGCAACCGTCATTTTCTTTACGCAGGGAGGACAGCAAACATAAACGAAATGACCTTCCACAATCCCATGCTTGGACTTCTCGGAAACTTCATTGTCGGTCATCACGAGACAGTGCCCTTGAGCCTTCGCAAAGTTACTCCGAATCTTGTCGAGATACTTTGCGTCGGGCTTTGACTTCAAACAATCTGCGCAACAGACATAGAGAATTTCCTTGGTCTCTGGATCAGTCATCTTGACTGGCTTTGCATGGCTGGTCAGCGATTCGCCAGAGACCGGACATATTGCTTGTACAGAGATCCTTAATCGCTCGCGGCGTTGCTCTGGACTTTCCTTTTGTGGTTCATCCGCAAAGGAAAATCCAACCATACAAACCGAAACAGCAATCACAAAAAACTTACCAAATGCACGAAACATCTTAACCTCTTCATACTTGAAAACGAACACTAACTACAACTTCGTTGAAGCCACCCACTGGTTGACTTCGGCAATATCGTTTGCGCCAATCATTGTCAACTGACGATCATTGTTCTTCCAGCTCACGGCGAGCTGCCCAGCGGCTTCAATAATCTTGCATGTCTTGCCGCTGCACTGGGTCTCAATGGATGGCAAGCTGCCAAACCAAACAGGCTGTTCATCTTTGTGCTCAAACAGGATCAGCGATGTGCCATCGTTACGTTCGCATATCGACGCCGAACATTTGCAACAGGGCATATTGAGCACATGAGTTGATACTCGAGTGAAACCTTCGGGAATGCTCTTAAAAACAGCCGGCTCATAGCCAAGGTAGCTCTCGGTTGCTTTGATATCGAGTTCCTTTCCTTGATACTTTGATACCAACTTCGCGATTGCTACCTTAGGCTCCGACTTGGCTGCACGGATGACTTCTTGAAAGTCAACAGCCAATGCAGCATGTTCGTGAGAAGCTTCTCCTGCATCATGATCCGATGACGGATTCCTCGCAAAAAACCAGATCAGTGACACAGACGCAGCCGTCACCAGAACCGCATAGATCCAGTTTTTCGGCAACGGCTTAGAAGGAATCGAGACGATTCGATCACTATCCAGTCGTGGAGCAACCTGCTCCCAAAGGGAATTGGTGTCAACACTCGCCTCGGACTGCCGCATGAGCGTACCTATCGCTTGAAACTCGACAATCGTCGCGCGGCAAGCATTGCAGTGATCACAGTGTGACTCGAAATCCGTGCGCTCTTTTGCATCGAGTTCGTTATCGATGTACGCCGACAATCGTTCTTCAATCCAATCGCAATTGATCATTATGCCTCCCAACCCAGTTGGATTAGCGAAGTCCTAAGTTCTTTTCTTGCTTTGTTCAGTCTTGAACCTACCGTTCCTTCAGGAATACCAAGTACGCTTGCAATTGCCTCGTATCCCAACCCTTCAACTTCCTTCATGTGCAGAATTGCCCTTTGCTCGCCCGAGATTTTCTCCATCGCGAAGTTCAAAATCTCTGCCTCATCGGATTGGTTTTGGCGATTCGGATCTTCGGACATTTCGGTTTCCAAAGCGACTTTAAATGCTCGCTGTGCCTCTCGATTGGACTTTCGTAAGTACTGCAAACTTTGATTGACCGCCATTCGATGAGCCCAAGTCTCCAGCGATGACTCAAATCGGAACTGATCAAGCTTCGAAAACAACTGGATGACAAAATCTTGCATCACATCGTCCGCGTCGCTGGTTCCTACAATCTTTCGAATCACTCGATAAATCCTCGAAGCCAGAAGTTCGTAAATTCGTTTTTGATATTCTCGATCTCCGGCTGCCGCGCTTCTGACCCACAATTTCAGGTCGTCTATGGAAACACTCTCCGATAATGTGGCGTGCGGTGTCAACTTCTTTGAGTTGGATGACTCTGATTGCTGCATTCTTCACTCCATGCTGCGAAAAAGTTTTGCCTGCTCGAAATACTCGACCGATTCGAGCAGGCTGACTTTGATTACAACGCCGGCGACTACCGTCGGCAGCAGGATCGGTTATCGAGACAGCAATACGCATTCTTCATGCAGCAGACCGGCTGACCTTTCACCGACAAAGAAGATTCACTCGCAGTTCCGTTGCCAGCCATCGACTCGATACCGAACGAAGCCAACGCAACAATCCCCAATAGCGCAATTTTTGTAAACATGATTCACCTATGTACTTAAAAAACAGAGAGATTTCGATTGCGATCCAACAGTAGGTTCGCAATCAGTCCAACAAACCAGAAACAAAGGTTTGTTGGGACTCTCAATTCCTCCAAACACAGGCAATCGACTGCCATGAACGCCCGCCAAGCAGAATGGGGACTTCGAACCTGCGCAGACACTTGACGACCAATTCACCTTTGTGAATGTCGCCTAAAGAGGGTAACAGCCAAGCAAGACCTTCACGTTCAATGGCTGCTTTCTCTTCCGAAACGCTGGCGTGCAAAACAAGCTTCTGACACTGACACTTCCCACCATCCGTTAAGGCACTGCAAGAGCTTGCGTTTCCTGCTGAATTGTGCCTTAGAACTGAATGGGCAGACTCAATCGCGATGCACTTGGGGCACTTGCCTGGCAATCTACTCCCGCGGACCGCATTTGTGTCACTCGCGACGCCGCTGCTATTAATGATCGCGGGACCACCAAAAAAAGCTCGGCTAACACAACAACACGAAACACCGCCAAAAATTTGGCTGGTCGCAACTGCGACAAGCAGAACAAATTGGAGCGGGATCGTTGACATTGGTGTTTCTTGACTAAATTAACAGCGTGTTTTGCCTCAACTTCTGATTGGATGCTACCACACTCTCGATCCTTCACGGCAGCCAGAAATTTTCACGCAATTTTTGAAATCACACAACTAAAGCCCCATATTTTGAAGAAATCTTGAGACTTTCCATCGGGTCCGCCAAAATACGTCCTCCATCAAAAGGTGGGCGAACTCCCCATTTCTTCCTACACTCAACAATCCATTCACGCCGCTGCATTCCTCCCACGCCTTGCGTTTTGCTTCATACGCGACTTTGAAAATCGGGTAGGCCAAAGGTACTCGAACAACACGACTTCCGCACGATCTTTGTCGAATACCAGGAATCATTTTTTCTAAAGCGTTCAAGCAAAGTTCGGTCAAGCCGTCGTCGCTCATGGTCCAGTGCTCATCGCCAACTTTGCAACCAATATCGCAGGTGATTTGGGACTTCCCTTTTGGTACGAGCCACGGAAGTCCCATTCCAATGTCACTTAGGCGGAAGAATGGATAACTCCGCTCTGGGACCCACGTCACCACGTCAGTCAGCCCAGATGGCCCATCGAGCTTCAGATTCACAAAAATCATCGCTCGATACTCAAACTTTTCTAGTCCGTCCAAAGCATTCGTTCCGCGAATCATTCTTGGGAGGACATGAACTGGCGCGGTCGAGATTACCCCTGCCACCGGTAGAGACTCGCCGTTTACCACAATACTCTCTACTCTATCGTTCGAAACTCGGATTTGTTCAACCTTGCTGTTTAGCTTGATACTCCCTCGGACCAAGTCGGCCATACGTTGACATACCGTCGAAATGCCACCTCTTGGATAGACGTGCCACGAGTTTGTTGATTCGACGATGGTACTGGCATATCCGATTCCTATCACTCGCTTTGTCATCTTTGCTGCAGTTCGAAGCATCATCATTCGGGCCAAACCAGTTGAAAACTTTTGACCTACCGCCGATGCGATTTCATCCCCGTCCGCGCCCGACCAAGCTTCGGTGAGGGGAATTGCGATCTCTTCGGCCAATCTCGATCCATATTGCGAAGAGTAGTATTGACGAGCAGTCGCGCCAGACGACGAAATCAACGACTTTGATTTTGCGAACAACGCGCTTGTCAGATACTTGGGTGAAGTGAGCAGACCAAGGGGGTACGAATAGCAACGACCACGCAGGTGAACCGTTTCGCCATACCTTGCCATCGGCTGACAATCTTTAGACATGCCAATGGCCGCAGCTAGTCGATTGGTCAAGAAGTGAACGCCGCAGTCATAGGTATAGCCTTCATCGTCTCGTTCACTCTTCATCAAACCGGCTACTGCGTCTGAACTCTCAAAGAGCACGAACGGTACCCGATGATTCTTGAGATGAAGCGCAGCGGTAAGTCCAGCTATACCACCACCAAGTATGGCGACCGGTCGAGATTCTATTGCATTGATCACTTAGATTTTTCCTTAACAAACACGCCATGCAGAATCGCCCCAATGCCGACCATGGATAACGGCAAGTCTATGGCAGTAAAGATTGCGAGCGCTAGAGGCGAGCTTAGCGATAGTCGATTCTTAAGCCAGCTTGGTCCCTTCCAGTCTTGTATCCAATTGCGAAATGAGTAGGTCCAGTTGACTGGGCTAAGTGCTGACTTCACAGATACGGTCTTTAGTCCAGCTCGATCGCAAAGCTGGCTTAGGTTTCGCCGGTTGAACAAGTACAAATGGCGAGGGAAGTGATAGCCTCCCCAATGCCTGTTTCCAAAGATACGAAAGTCTGGTGAGCCAGTGTTATCGGTGACGATCACTAGGCGACCTCCTGGTTTTAGCAATCCGGAGACAGCCTTGAGCATCGCAAGTGGGTCGCACACATGCTCAATTGTCATAATCATCAAGATTAAGTCGTAGGATTCTTGCTTCAAGTTTAACTCTTCGATCGACCCTTGGTGAATGTCGATCCCACGTTTCCTCGCGCCAGATACCGCTCTCGAGTCACTATCGACTCCATCTACCTCCCACGTTGGTTTACCAAACTTGCGAAGCAGCTCAACATGGAAACCGTCACCGCATCCAATATCTAAGATGGCTGCCCCATCAGGTAAGCCACGGCACCATCGCAGTAGCCGTCGAGCTTCCAGTCGCTGCCGAACCCGATACACCAACCCAAACTCGGATTCGTCAAATTGGAAGGCGTGGTAATTCTCAGGGTAAGCCAGCCGAATACCGTCTGAATCTGGTCGAGGATTTAGATAGACGGTGTCACAGCGACGACATTGCACGGCCATGAACTCTTGGTCAGACGTCCCGTATTCGAAATCTTCCCCTACGGCTACCGGATGACAATCGTCGACGCCACAAACATTACATAAAACATGCTCGAACTGGAAACCCAAGAATGCGACCCTCTACGGCAAAAACTACAAACCTACGCTGTTAGGATGCCTCCAATGTGGTTTGCCTTCAAACAAAAAACAAAAATTTTCTTCCGACGAAGAATTACCCGCGCAGTGGCATCCAATCCAGGCATGCGATCCGTTAATCATTATTCCGGCCTCACCTACGAATTGGAGAATTAGTTATGGAAAACCTTTCCAAAGAACGCGTTTTCAGCGTTACCGGCATGTCGTGCGGACATTGCCAACGAGCCGTCGAGGCCGCGATTGGCCAACTGGAAGGGGTTCAATCGGCTCGAGTTGACTTAAAAACTGGTCAAGCAAAAGTTATTGGCGACGTCGAGAGTCAGGCTGTCAGCGACGCAGTTAAAGAGGCTGGCTATGAGGCGAGGCCGATCGGTCCATAGCAATCTATCAATTGCGCAACTAAGGAATCGCCAATGAACGACAAAACCAACCCCTTAGAGATCGGAGTCGGCGGTATGACTTGTGCCGCCTGCGTTCGAAGAGTCGAAAATGGACTTCGCAAGCTGCCGTCGGTGGTCGAAGCGTCAGTAAATCTGGCGACTGAGCGAGCGCGCGTTCAGTTCGTTCATTCGCCAATTGCAAGTGACGTGCAGGCGATTCGCGATGTGATTGCTAAGTTGGGATACGAAGCGATAGACCTCGATACGACGAAAACGTTGAGTGCTGACGAGCGTCGCAAATCTGAAACGAACCAGCTTTGGCGTTTGTTCATCGGTTCGGCTTGTTTTACTGTTCCGCTGGTTGTGCTTGCCATGGCACCCATGATGTCGGCTCGCGTCATGAACGCGCTAATGCAGGTGGCTTCCATGGAACGATGGAACTGGGTCATGCTTGCGCTGACTATCCCGGTTCAGTTCCTTTTCGGCGAACGATTTTTGCGTCTAGGCGCGAAGAGTCTCTTTTCCAGGTCGCCAGATATGAACGCGCTAGTATTACTGGGCACAATGTCGGCATTTCTTTTCAGCGCTTGTGTAACGATCATGCCTCACTGGATTCCCGAAGCGTCGCGGCATGTTTACTTCGAAGCATCTGCCGTTGTCATTACTCTTGTATTGCTTGGCAAATATCTTGAAACCAAATCACGCCATCAAGCTTCGGATGCGATGAAAATGCTTTTAAATCTCGTTCCGAAGATGGCTACGGTTATTCGCGATGGCGTACCGCAATCCATTGCAGTGGAAGAGGTAGTTCTCAACGACATCGTCGAAGTTCTGCCTGGCTCAGCGATCGCTGTCGATGGCGAAGTTTTAAGCGGCTCGACCTACATCGATGAAAGCATGGTTACCGGCGAAAGCGTGCCTGTTGCAAAGGCGGTAGGTGATCAGGTAGTCGCTGGAACGATCAACGGCAATGGTAGCATCCAATTTCGTGCAACAGCAGTCGGGGCCGAAACGACGCTCGCGAAGATCGTCGCCTTTGTTGAATCGGCTCAAGCATCCAAGCCACGCATCCAAGGAATTGCCGACCGCGTCGTTGCGTACTTTGTTCCAGTGGTCTTGTTGATTGCCCTGAGCACTGCGCTAATATGGCTATTTGTGATGCCCAGTGGTTCGATAGACAAAGCTTTGGTGCATGCCGTTGCGGTCTTGATTATCGCTTGCCCATGTGCGATGGGGCTTGCCGTTCCAACAAGCGTCATGGTTGGCACCGGAAGGGCGGCTCAGCAAGGCATCTTGTTTCGGTCAACCGATGCGATTGAGTCGCTTAGCAAAGTCGATACAATTGCCTTTGACAAAACGGGAACGCTTACTGTTGGTAAACCGAAGCTTACATCGTTTCATGTCTTAGCACCGTTTGAGAATACGCACCTGTTAGCACAACTTGCACTTGTCGAACAGCGCTCGGAGCATCCACTGGCCGTTGCCATCGTGAAAGCCGGTGAGGAAAGACAGCTTCGCAGTTCACTCGATGTTGTCGAATTTAATGCCGTTGCCGGTTTGGGTGTCGTTGGTAGACTGTCCAACGGCGATCAATTGTTGATCGGATCGGCGGCGTTCATGCGAGAAAATGGTATCGAACCCTCGCGACTACAAAACCATGCGGATCAAGCAACACAGGAAGGAAATGGAGTTTTCTTCGCCGCGGTTAATGGAAAACTTGCGTCGTTGATGATTGTCGCCGACCCAATCAAGTCTTCGACAAATTCAGCGATTTCGCAATTGAAGGCTAGCGGTTTCGATGTGGCACTCATTTCAGGCGACAGCACCAAAACAGCATTAGCTGTCGCTAAGCGCTGCGGTATACCAGAACTCTCAGTCTACGCAGAGGTCCGCCCCAACGATAAAGCAGCAGTGGTCCAGTCGCTCAAGAGAGAAAGCCGACGCGTCGCATTTGTCGGGGATGGACTCAATGATGCGCCAGCTTTGACCGTTGCTGATGTCGGAATCGCAATGGGGACCGGGACGGACTTGGCAATCGAAAGCGCTGACGTAATAGCCATGTCGGGCGATCTAGAAAACATCCCTCACTCCATTGGGCTTTCACGAGCAGTAATGGCAAATATCCGTCAGAATCTTGCTTGGGCTTTTGGTTACAACATTCTGCTTATTCCGATCGCAACTGGACTCCTCGAGCCTTCTCTAGGATTAAGCCTCACGCCCGTCGTTGCTGGTCTTGCGATGAGCCTTTCGAGCTTCTTCGTGGTTTCGAACGCATTGCGACTGAGAATGGCTTAACGAGACTAGATGACTGCAGCAAAACATGACAATTCAGTATCGGGATTCGCTTGGTCACCCAACAAACACTGCCTTGCGTTGGACGGTGTTCGCGGATTTGCGATCTTGGCCGTTACGATTTACCGCATTTGCAAAGAGCTCGCCCCCAACAGTCACCCCGTTGTCGCTTTTATACAGCGCATCACTTCCCCAGGTATGCGCGGCGTCGATCTTTTCTTTGTGCTGTCTGGTTTCTTGATCACAGGAATTTTGCTTTACTCCAAAGGAAGGCCAAACTACTTTCGCAATTTCATGGTGCGACGGGCACTGCGAATCTTTCCTCTTTACTTTCTTAGCCTCTTCCTTGGTCTATGGATCATTCCATCGGTGTTCAGTACGCATGTCTTTGACATGCCGAGAGCCGAACAATTTTACCTGTGGACGTACACTTCCAATATTCGGATGTCGTGGTTGAACGGCTGGTGCTTCGGACCTTTCGACCACTTTTGGTCACTCGCCGTTGAAGAGCACTTTTATTTAGTATGGCCTGCGGTCGTACTTTTTCTATCGGTTCGCGGTCTGGCAGCGACCTGCATTGGAACGATTACCATCGTTGCAGTCGTGCGAACCTTTGCAGCGATGCATGCCAACTGGGACACGGCGGCCGATGTTTTGACGTTCTTCCGAGTCGACGCACTCGCGATGGGATCACTGCTTGCCATCGCACTGAACTCAAAGCTCTCACACGCTCGAATTCGCAGCATCGCTTGGATAGCGGCCTTGGTATTGTTCCCAGTGCTCATTGGAATTGCGGTGACTGGCAAACGTTTCCTTGGCCTTCCGAGTACCCTCTGCCCGCTCTTTTTCCTCGCAGCCATGGCAGTGCTTCTAACAAGCACGAACCGTTCGATATTGACGAAAACGTTTGCGAGTTTTCCTCTGCGATTCTTAGGAAAGTACAGCTACGGCATGTACGTCGTGCAGCTTCCGCTAGTCACGCTCGTACCGTTAGCCGCCTGTTTGCACCGGCTACCATCGAATCCAATTGCTCAAAGTGCTGTCTACGTCGCATTCATGTTTGCCTTGATCACGTGTATTGCCGTGTTATCCTTCCATCTTCTTGAATCGCACTTCCTCCGACTTAAAAAGTACTTTTGAAAGGTGAGCACGGAATTATAACGAGTTGAGGATGCACCTACCTATGTTTAGAATGCTCATCACCCGTCGCTTGATAGTCGACGACAAAAGGAATGGTGATGATCTCGTCGTCTCGCTGGAACTGCCCCCACAGCTTATAAATTCCTGGTTGTTGGAAGTGTGCGCCGAATGTAACGGTCCCGATGAGAGAGGCTTTTGCGTCGTCGATAGGATGAGCATGGACGTACTGATGCCCGTCGGCACTAACGATGACAAGATGCCCCATCGCACCCAGATAGGGTTGTAAGTCGCTTACCTGTGTATCATCTTCGTCGCGAATTTGGAACGTGACCTTTGCCTCGCTCTTCGCTGTATCCACCGTAACACGAGCCTTCAGGTTTTCGACGGTTATTTCGGGACTTTCATTCGGGATAAGTGGCATCGCCCGAATCACGTCCCCTGGTATCGTTAGCTGAGTTTTCGCAGTTGATGCCGATCCGCCCATAGGTTGATAGTCCACATACAAGAAGTAATTTCCAGGAACTGGGAACGTCAATTGAACTGTCATCTTGCCTCCGGCATCCACCGTTGGATGAATGTGGCTAAATTGATCCAAACCCTCACGAATGGCGATCAAATGTACAAGCCTTTCATGCAGTGGAACCAAATCTGCGATAGGTCGATTCTCATGTTCTAAATGGAATTGCAATGTTACTGGATTACCCGATTGAAGTTTGTCTGACGCATCGGCCAAAACAATCTTTGCAGCCTGCGATGTATGGCTTCCATGTTTGTCGATTCCCCCGGATGGATGTGAATCGACAGGATGCGACGGTTCTTTGCAACCGATAACTACGAAAGCAAGAAGCAGAAACGATGACGCAAGTGCACACCGATATAGTTGCAATCTGTTCAATGAATAATTCATGATCTCATCTAGGTTATGCTTGTAGCAAAGGGGTTCGAGTCGAAAGTAGTGGCGGTGAAAGTCGCCTGCAATACAGAAAGTTTGCTTCCTCCCCAAAGCAAACCTTTCTCTTTGTGCAATTCGAAAAATCACAGCCTGTAATCAGACTGAGCAAAAATACGTCAAACTAGCGGTACTTGCGTGGATCGGTTTTCGAATACTGCCATTTCTCCATGCGTACATTCGACGAGTTCGAACGAGTCGACTGAGTAGGCTGATAAGAATAGCGTCGATACGACTGGGTAGCCGGAAGTTGGCGTGTGATTACCGGTTGCGATTCAAGCACTGTCCCTGCCACGGGTATGGTTAGGACGGAATTTATCGGCATCGCTTGCGCTGAAATCAGCGGCGTGGGCTCATACGAAAACCGCTGATAAGTAGTCGTCGACGAAGGCATATTCGCTGAGACGCCTACGCTACCGCTCGACCCACAGCCGCGTGGGGTGGTTCCTTGTGCCGAGGCTGTGCCAGCTTGAAATGAGCTAATAGCCAACGCCACGCAGCCTGAAAGCAAAAACTTTTTCATCTTCTTACTCCTGTCCTTAACGGACTTTGGAAAACAGCCTATTGCGAAATTTCGAACGAGCACATCCCTTTGTTCGCCGCCTCTGTCGATTGGATGCAGTGGCAGAGCCTGTCCTTCATGAATTAGTTGAGATCAACAGAGATTTTCGCCAAGCGTCGACACCTATGGCAATCCTTTCCGTAATCAGAATGGTGCTGGGTTTATATGCAAGTCACGCTGGTTAATCAGGCAGGTAGTCGTAAAACATACGGCCTCACGAAAAATCCAATTCTTCTTAGTCTCTAGGCTCTCAGCACTTAGGAAGTCGGAGCTATGGCCAGCTCCAACTACGGCACACTATTTGTCTTCGCCGAACTTACGTCGGTTACACGTTCAAATTCGTGCCAATGGAACCAGCTTATGTTTCGAATGCTTTTCGTCGTCCACCTCTTGTCGGTTCTCTTTCTTCAAACGTACGCAGCAGCACGAGCAGACGATCCATCAATCGAATGCGTTTCAGAATGGTTCGAAGTAAAGAGTTTTGCTGGCGGACCGTCACCAGATCGAGTTTTGGCGTTGTGCGAAGATACACGTTCTGAGTTGTTTCGCGTATGGGTTGAACGAACCGACGCGGTTAGCTGGCAACCTCGTTGCAAAATAAATCTTCATCCAACGCGGGCACACTATCTCCGCAAAGTAGGGCTGGGAGCAGGCCAAACAAGTGGTTGCAGCTCCATCCAAATGCATGCGGGAAAAGTTGTCTTGCGTGAGATTGACTTGCTACTTGATCATGCAGGCGAGCTGACTGCCTTACCGCATGAATTGACCCATGTCTTGCTTGCCGATTTGTTAAGGGGACGACAACCACATCACTGGTTGGATGAAGGGATTGCGATGCTTGCTGACACGGAGGCAAAGCAAAAACTTCATGTGCGCGACTGCCACGAGGCCATGCTTTCCGGCAACGCGATGACCACCTCGCAAATTCTCGCGCTTCAATCATTTTCATCACCGGATCAGATGCCTGCATTTTATGGTCAGAGCCTATTGCTCGTAAAAATGCTTGCCAATCAATCCAGCCCTGCAAGAATCATTCGGTTCGCAAATGACAGTCTTGATCATGGCACTGAAGCCGCATTGAGATCACACTATAAAATCAACGGCGTTAACGAATTGGAACGAGCCGCAAGGACTTTTGCGTTCCAGCAAGTATCATCGCAAACGCCGTTGACCATCGTTTCGTTGCGGTTTAAACCGTAAGTTGATCCTTGAACGGACTCCAGTTCATTGCAGTATCCATAGTAAAATTACAATTACTTGGAATCGTGCTTCGACATTTCCATACACATCTTGGCGCATTCGCGGCATGACTTCGCGCAAGCAGCCATGTGTTCGTCATTAGGAAACTTCTCGCAAGCTACCGCGCATTCCTCACAGCTTTTTGCGCAACATTCAAGCATTTGCTTGAAGATCGGGCTGTTTCTTGCACAAAGCGTCGAGCATGTGCTGCAGACCTCGCCGCAGTCGACACACAATTGGGCAGTTGCCTTATGCTCGGCCTTGCCGCTTGCAACCAGATCCAGGCAATGCTGGAAGCAGCTATCGCATTCAATCTGACAAGCATTACAAACTTCAGCACACTTTTTCATCATCGTATCTCCGTGGTCATCAGCAATAGCAGAAAGTGGTACAAACGCGGTCAATGCAACCAAGGCAAACAGGAACGATAGTCGGGACATAATATGGGCTCCTTGGGGAGTAATGGGTCTGTTCTGAACCACTCAGAACCATGCAGGGTCGAGGGCAGGTTCTGTTCCGAAAACATCAGTTTTCCTTGAGAAACGTATGGTTTGCGAACTTTGCAAAAAATTCAGTTTTTCGTGAAGGCCATGGACGGCGTCGGCATCTAAGGCCAATTTTAGCTGCGAACCGTCGAGAAAGCCTTTTCAATTGGCCGTTCCGTTGGCAATGCTCGATTACCGAACACCAGTTGAGTCTAGACGAGTGAAAACAATTCAACAATTTCGTGAAGAAAGACCCCAGCTCTAGCATCCAACTCCGCAGATGCATGGAAGATGTCTATGTAGTCTGTTTCTTCAGTTTCAATAGAGATAGGGTTTGAACATGAAAATTGCTGCTGCAATTGGTTTACTGTTGTTTGTTGGAGTCGGCTTGGCTTTGGGGGCAAGTTTGACGACGACTCGGACAACAAACTCAGCCTCCGATGCGTGTGCCTGCACTACCTGCTGCCCAGACGGCGGTTGCTGCTGTGAAACGGGTGTCTGTACTTGCGAAGACTGTAAGTGCGATTGCTGCGCGGCTGATTCCAAGGGCTGCAATGCAGGTTGCTGTGATAACAAGTCTGGCGCATCCCGTTCGAACGTTTCTAGTGTTGAGCAGGGCACTTGTCCGAAGTGCCCTCCCAAGTCACCAACCAAAGGCCCCAAGAAGCTGAATTAGTTTTCTCGAAAGTGTCTTGTGATGCGACTTTGCCAAGGCAACTGTTTCAAAGCCAACCCTTGAGCACAGATGCCCCAGTTGCTCCGTCTAATTCAGCTGTGGGACATCACGGAAGCGATTTCTGCAGGACATATTTCTCTACTACATGGGTGCTACGGAGTGTACCCATTTGCTAATGCTGATCAAACACTAGGAAGGTGAATATGCAAAGTTTCAAGAGAGGTATTCTCTTATTTTTCGTAGTAGCGATAACGCACAACGCTGGATGCCAATCAAATTGGCCAGGCTACAAGTCGATTGTGGCATCGCAAGTACCAAATGCCTCTTTTTCATCGACCGCACCAACCGCAGGCGAGTTGTCTTTCGCAAAGCCGCCTTCGATTGCTGATGCGAGCACATCTGTGTCTCCTGGGAAAAGCGAGATGCCTGATCAGTCGACGAGCGAATCCTGCGGTTCCACTTGTTGTCGATGAACTTTCTGGAGGCAAGCTGGAAATGCCAAGCTTGAATGGTCTTGTGTCAAAGCTCGATACTTTCGCCTACTCGCTATCGAGACGTATTGGCATTGCGGATCGAAGTCTGCTATTTGGTTGCGACACGACAACACTAGCAAATCTACCGTACGTACTTCCAAGCGGCCAGGAGTTTTGTATGCTTCGGCTGGATCAATGCGGCTCACTTAGGGAATGTAACCCTGAGTTCCAATTAGCCGACTTTCAATCGCTCGATGGTACGCGATTTCGCTGCTATACAGTACGAAAAGACGGACGCACGGTAGCGTACGCTTGGCTTGGCAGTGGTGATATTCCTGCGCTGCACAATTGTAATGGACACGAATGGACTGGGCTTCCCATCTACCTTGATCAGGAGACCGCTTACCTGTTCTCAGTGTACGTGACTTCGTCCAGCAGAGGCCAACGACTGTACCAAGTATTAGCTTCTGGAATCGCTTCAACGATCCTTGGTGACGGCATCCGCCGAATTGTTCTTACGACCGATATAAGGAACAGTTCTTCGATTAAGGCAGTACAACGAATGGGGTTTGAGCTTTACGGAAGAACTAGCTTCTCAGCTTTTTCTGGTTGGAAACGTGCAAGGTACGAGGTAAGTGCACCTTTTCTGCCAAGCAAACTCGGCAAATACGTTGGCGATTGCTAACAACCACCACCGGCTGTTTGGTATTGGATCGCAGCTTCGACTTGCAAAACGGATTCTTAATCATCCGTTTTGTTGAAGGAACCAAGCTCTTTGGGCATCTAACAGATATCCATGGGCCGAGTGGCGGCTCAATGTCCAATTCATTCGGTATTTCATCACAGATGGTACCGAAGGCATGTTCTCGAAAGGAACGATGATGAGTATTGCGAGTATCGGAAAATTTGTGCTTTCGTTAGCGTTCGTTGCGGGCTTGGCTTTGGCTATTCCGCAGGAATCTCACGCTCAGTCCAGGATCAACGATTCTATTGCCAGAAAAAATGGGGCGCCTTTCTGGGCGAACCAGCGCACTTCGCGAAACATTCAACACGCGAGAGATTATTCTCGTGGGATGCAGCGTTATGCAACTCAAGCTCAGGTCATCCAGCCGACGGTGACTCAAGCGGAGTCGCAGATGCTTGGGCAGCAACTCCAAGCGATCCAGCGTGACATGGCAATCGTACGCCAAGAATACGCATCCAATCCAAAAGTTGTCGAGCAAGTCAAGAAGATTGAGACGCAACTTGGGCAAGCAACCACCGTTCAAAAATCTCTCCATGAAGAGTGCTGCAAAACATCGCCAGATGGAAAAATGTGCGCGGAGATGTGCAGCAAAATCCATACATCGCTCGATCAAATGAAAGTAGAGCACGATAAGCTTCTGAAGGAACTTGGTCACGAAGATGCGGCTCATGAACACCAAGACCATGAGCATCACGATCACGGCGGTACTGAAAACAAAAACAGTAAGTAGCATTTTTTGCCAAGTCTGTTTGGGGTGGGCTTCTGCTCTTGCGACAGACTATGCAATGTCTAGCGTTCAGCGGGTTGACTATTCAATCCGCTGATTTGCTTTTTGGGAATTCCTGGAGGCTTCAACGAGTTGGCTTGCTTGCGGGAGACGTTAAGTCAAACCAAGGAATTTTAAACTGGTTTGTGGGTAATTACCCGCAAGCACGATGTGAGCTTTTCCGATGATCAGAAGAAGGATGCGAAGTAGATGGCAGCGGATCGAAATTTCCGTGAAGTATTGCAGCCTTCTCGGCATCCAACACTCGAGAAGCACTAATGCTTCCAAAGAACGATATCATATACCAGTGCCATTTTTACGGGAAAATGAAATGAAGATTGCTGCATCGTTGGTTGTGTTGTGTTTGATTGGTCTTGGCGTGGCGATGGGGGCAAACTACGCAAGCAAGTCAAGCTTGAATACCGAATCGAAGGTTTGTGCCTGCGAAACCTGCTGTCCCGATGGCGGTTGCTGCTGTGAAACCGGCGTTTGCTCTTGTGATGATTGCCAATGCGATTGCTGCGCCGAGGGAGCAACCGGCTGCTTGGCTGGTTGCTGCACCGACAAAGTCGCAACCAACCCCACAGATAAACCAGCGACTTGCACCAAGGGTTGTTGTAAGGAGTAAATGGTCAGCAGGTTTCTGGCGGGCTGGGAAATCACTCTGACCCTGACTCAGTCAGAGTGGGAACGAAACAGGAGAAGCGCAACAGTAACATTGACTCGTAACCGACGGTCAAGTACTATCGATGCAAGGAGTTTAGCTTTGGTTCGAAATCTGCTCGCAATTTTGATGTGTCTTCAAGTGCTGGTCTGTCCAGCGCTCTGCATCGACGTTTGCCAGCTCCACAAACAAGCTAACAACCCCTCGTCCCATCTGGAGGGTTCTCTCCAATGTCATTGTTGTGGCTCTGACGCGAGTCCTGAGAATGAATCGAACGCTCCCTGTGATCCCTCGTCCGAATGCTGCAATTGCTTTTGCGGTGGTGCTGTTGTTTCGGAGACCGATTCGGTTTACCTTCCGATTCACTTTGCTGTATCAGATGTTGCTACGATCGCACAATGTGCGTTTACGACGGAGCACACTGACTGCGTTCAGCCTGCCGAGCATGTGGCGGACGGGGCGTTGATTTCTGGGCGCGCGATTCTCTGCGCCTATTGCGTCCTTCAAATCTAGCGAATCTCTTTCTTCGCGGCTCAAACGCACGTTGGTGTTTGGGAAAGTCAAATTCATGTAGCTCGTCTAGCGTTCTGTCCGTCTTCATTTAATGAGGGTGCTACAGACTGCGGACAGGGCAATCTACATCGCGTCAATTATTAAACATATGGAGTTAGCTATGATTCGCTATCCCTCCGGTTCCGTTTTGCAGGAACCAGACAATGCACTTAAAAGCCAAAATGGCGGTGAGTCGTTGTTGCCAGCGAGCGAGACGTTTCCATCTACGAAGCCGAACTATACAAAGCAAACGCTGGCGAAATTCCTTAACGCGTTGGGGCCGACGCTCGTTCTGGTTGGATTCGCGGCGGTCTTTTACTTCGGACACCATAACGATTGGAAGATCCCCAAGTTTGGAGCTCTAACTGGAACCGTAAAACCTACAGCCAAGGATTGGTGCGAGGAACATGGTGTGCCAGAATCGATTTGCGTCGAGTGCGATCCTTCATTGATGTCTAAGGGCCCTGACTTTGGATGGTGCCCTGAGCATGGAATTCACAATTGTCCTTTGCATCACCCGGAAGTCGCACAACTGAAAGAGGTTCCTAGTGTATTTCCGTCCGACCTTGACCGGGCGGCACGTGCGCTTTCCATCATCCCACGCAAAGAGAACAAAGCTACCTGCGAAATCTACAAAACGCGCATCCAATTCGCCTCGATGGAGTCGGTTCGGCAAGCGGGTGTGGACGTAGAGTTGGTCGAGCGTCAGCCTATTGCTGAATTGATTCATACCAGTGGGGCAATCGTTTATGACCCAACTCGAAAGGCTAGTTTGGCTTCTCGCGTGGCCGGTAGTGTCTGGACTGTCGAAAAGAATGTTGGCGATTCCGTGGCGAAAGGCGAAGTGCTTGCAATTATCGATGCTGCTGAAGTCGGCGGACTAAAGACTGCATTGATGCGATCACTTGCTGAGCGAAAACTACAAAGTCAAAACGTCTCTCGACTTACCGAAGCCCGAGAAGCAATCGTGGGATCTCGAATTTTTGACGCCCAAGCTGCTTATTCGAAAGCCCAAGCTGATGTCTTGAGTGCGGAACAATCTCTTAGAAATCTTGGCTTGCCCGTGCAAGTGACAGCGTTGCAGACGCTATCCGAACAAGAGGTTCTTGACCAACTGCGATTGATCGGAATCCCGGACTCATTTCGTGCTCGACTCAACGGTCAATTGAGCTCGTCGAATCTGATGCCGATCTTTTCGCCGCTGGACGGTGTCGTCCTCGAACGCACGGTTGCACCGGGAGAAGTAGTCGACTCGACCCGCATCCTTTTTCAGATTGCCGATGTTCGCCAAATGTGGATGACACTGAATGTCCCGCTAGAAAACATGAATCAATTGGCGATCGGGCAAACCGTCACGTTTCGTGCCGACGGAAGTCGCGAAATGATCAAGGGCAAGCTGGATTGGATCAGTACTTCGGCGGATAAAACGACACGTATGCTGCAAGTCCGCGCGGTGCTAAACAATTTCGACGGAAGGCTTCGTAATGAAACGTTTGGAACCGGGGAAGTCATTTTGCGTTCGGAATCCGACGCAATCGTCATACCCGCCGGTTCGTCACATTGGGAAGGATGTTGCCAAGTGGTATTCGTTCGTGACAAGCACTACTTCGACAGTCCCGATAGCTACAAAGTCTTCCACGTCCGATCGGTTCGCTTGGGGGCAACCAACGGTAAGTACACCGAAGTGATTGCTGGTGTATTACCAGGTGAAGTAATCGCAACTGCCGGCAGCGACGTGTTGCGGGCTCAACTTCTTAAGAACAATCTCGGCGCGGGCTGCGATTGCGTCGCTAAATAGGAGACTGTAATGCTGAACTGGATTATTGATGCCTCACTTAAACATCGTGCTCTCGTCATCCTTGTGACAGTATTGTTCGCGGTCATCGGTGGATTCTCGCTCCAACAACTTGACATCGATGCGTTCCCCGATACGACGCCGGTGATGATTCAAATCAACACCGTTGCTCCGTCGCTAGCGTCCGAAGAAATTGAACGCCAAATCACGTTCCCAGTTGAACAGGCAATCAGTGGCCTCCCAAAATTGAGTCAACTCCGTTCGATATCTAAATTCGGGTTGTCACAAGTCGTAGTCATTTTCGATGATGGCGTTGATGTCTACTTTGCGAGACAGTTGATCAACGAGCGTCTTTCGACGGTCGTCCTTCCGGATGGTATTCAGCGTCCTCAGATGGGGCCGGTGTCGACCGGATTGGGTGAGGTATTCCACTATGTATTGGTTTACGATGGCGTTGACTTCTCAAAGGTTTCGCAGGAAGAACGCATAAAGCGGTTTACAGAACTGCGAACTATACATGACTGGATCGTCAAGCCTCAGTTGCGGTCCGTACGCGGAGTCGCGGAAGTGAATAGTTGGGGTGGCTACGAGAAGCAGTACCAAATTAGGCTCGATCCCGAACGGTTATTCAAATTCGGCCTGACCTTTGAACAGGTTTCTGACGCAATTGAGTCCAACAACGAAAATGTCGGCGGTGGAACCGTCAACGACGGAAGCGAAATGCTGCTCGTTCACGGAATCGGTAGAACGGTAAACCTCAAAGAGATCGAAGACATCGTCATCACTTCCGAGGATGGCGTACCCGTCCGCATTCGTGATGTTGCAGATGTGGAGATTGGTCACGAAATTCGTCGCGGTGCGGTTACTGCAAACGGTCGCGGTGAGGCAGTACTGGGTCTGGGTTTCATGTTGATGGGCGAGAATAGCCACCATGTCACGTGGGCCATTAAAGACAAAGTGAATGCCATTCGAGAGAGTTTGCCTCCGGGAGTAAAGCTGCAAACTGTCTACGATCGGACCGAATTGATCGATCATGTTATTCACACCGTTCAAAAGAATCTGTTCGAGGGCGGTCTACTCGTCGTGGCTGTTTTGTTTGTCTTTCTTGGCAATCTACGCGCGGGAATCATTGTGGCGATGGCGATACCACTTTCAATGTTGTTCGCCTTCTCGGGGATGCTGAAGTTTGGGATCGCAGCCAGTCTGCTCAGCTTGGGTGCGATCGACTTTGGGTTGGTTGTCGATAGCTCGGTCGTGATGATCGAAAACTGTGTTCGCCACTTGGCACACAATCGAGATGGACGAAGCCGACTGCAAATCATTCGCGATGCGGCAATTGAGGTCCGCAAACCAACCATGTTTGGGGAGTTGATCATCATGATCGTCTACCTTCCGATCCTAACTTTGGAAGGAGTCGAAGGTAAGCTGTTTCGCCCTATGGCTATGACAGTCATTTTGGCATTGGCTGGTTCGATGGTGTTATCGCTGACGTTGATGCCGGTGTTGGCAAGTCTTTTCCTGCCGAAAAAGATCGAAGAAAAAGAACCGCTGCTGATTCGAGTACTGAAGCGGCTCTATGCACCGGTGCTCCGATTTACGATGCACCATAAAACGATTGTGATCGGATCGGCGCTTTTGCTGCTCGTGAGTGTATTCGCTCTCGTTGCTCCTAACCTTGGCTCAGAGTTCATTCCTCGCCTTTCTGAAGGTGCCATCACACTCAACGTTGTGCGACTTGCTGGAACGACGATGGAGGAGTCGATTCGATACAACACTAAAATGGAGCAAGTGCTGCTGGAGAAGTTTCCGGACGAGATTGCTCAGATTTGGAGTCGGATCGGAACGGCGGAGGTAGCCACGGACCCGATGGGAACGGAGTTGACGGACCTGTTTATCACACTGCATCCACGAAAACAATGGAAGCGAGCTTCGACACAAGAGGAACTGACGACGCTCGTTCAAGAAGAATTACGAGATCTCCCTGGCCCTCGGCTTGCGATGTCGCAACCCATTGAAATGCGGATGAACGAAATGATCTCGGGAGTCCGTTCAGACGTTGCCGCTATCCTCTATGGTGACGATCTGGATCTGATGGTGGCCAAAGCATCGGAGGTCGAACGTGCTTTGAACTCGATACGAGGTGCGGCAGAGGTCAAAGTCGAACAAGTCTCTGGCCAACCGGTGTTGCAAATCCGAGTCAAGCAAGATGAAATTGCTCGATACGGTGTTACCGCGAGCACCGTTATGAATATCGTCCGCGCTCTGGGAACTCACAATGTCGGCGAAGTCTACGAAGGACAATTGAGATTTCCTTTGATCATTCGATTGCCCGAAAAGGCAAGGGCCGATCCTGAAGCAATCAGTCAAATACTCGTGGCGACCCCCAGTGGCGAACGAATACCGCTTTCGCGTCTGGCGACGATCGAGAAGGTCCAAGGCCCGAACACGATCAAACGCGATTGGTATCAAAGACGGATCACGATCGAAGCCAACGTTCGTGGTCGCGATCAGGGCAGTTTCGTTGCCGAAGCCCAACAAGTCATCTCACAGAGAGTGCAATTGCCTGCCGGTCGTTACCGAATCGAATGGGGCGGGCAGTTTGAAAATCTTCAACGAGCACAAACGCGACTGATGATTGTCGTCCCCATTGCACTGTTGATGATCTTGTCGCTGCTGTATATGACCTATCGCAATTGGGTTGATTCCCTGAGAGTATTCACTGGCGTACCGTTCGCTTGGATCGGCGGCATTCTTGCACTTTGGGTTCGCGACATGCCGTTCTCGATCTCGGCGGCCGTCGGTTTCATTGCTTTGTCTGGGGTCGCCGTTCTCGACGACATGCTGTTGGTCTCTACGATTCGGCAGTTGCGCCGCCAAGGAAAATCACTTGATGACGCTGTTGAAGAGGCAGCAATGACCAGGCTTCGACCAATCCTCATGACGACGTTGGTAGCTAGTCTCGGTTTTGTTCCTATGGCGTTTAGCGATGGCATGGGTTCAGAAGTACAAAGGCCCCTTGCTACCGTTGTCATCGGAGGTGTGTGCAGTGCGATGGTCATGAGCTTACTTGTTTTACGAGTCTTGTACGTAGTCTTTAATCTTCCGAGTGCTAGCCACGACGAAGATGGTGGAAACGATGATGGTCATCGTTTCAAACCTGTTCCCCCGACTGAACCAGAGGTCTCGCACGAATGGAGCTTAGACGGTCCGTCTGAAGCTTCTTACAAGCGAGAGCGATCGACAGTCTAACCCCTTGTTTCGGCAAAGCCGATGGAGATTTAAATGCGTTTGATTACTGTAACCCGCTGCTTGGCAATCGGATTGCTCGCAATGGGCGCGATTGGACTGAGTGGATGCAACGGCAAGACAACGTCCGATGGCGCAAAAACGACGACCGCGTCTGACGTGGATCACAGTCATGGTGGCTGGTGGTGCGTCGAGCACGGTGTACCGGAGAGTGAATGCGCCCGATGCGATTCAACTTTGGTCGCCAAATTCAAAGCGGCCGGAGACTGGTGCAAGGAACACGATCGCCCAGAGTCGCAGTGTTTCCTCTGCGGTCCAAAGCGATTCGAGAAATTTGCCGCGACTTACGAAGCAAAAACCGGACACAAGCCACCAAAACCTGCTGAATAGATCCAGTACGAATCATTGCAAAATCGCGGTCCTGCCGAGGAGTCCTAAATGGCCGCATTTTGCATGATTCGAAAGCTAAACTTATGTTTTTTTCCACCCAATGAAAGGATTCTGAAAATGCACCGTGTTTCCCTATGTCTCTTGTTCGTTTTGGCAACGACTGCTATCGCGATCCAGCCATCCGAGGCATTAGCTGCGAATACGAAAGGTTCAACGACGATTACCTTGAAAACGCTCGACTGCGAGAGTTGCGCCAAGAAGATTGCTGCAAAGCTGTCTGAAGTGGAAGGCGTTGATTCGGTCAAAACGGATGTCAAGTCGAAGGTAGTTGTCGTGACTCCAAAGAAGAATTTAGGATTGTCGCCGCTACAGCTATGGGAAGCGATCGAGAAAGCAGGCAAGGAGCCCGTGAAACTGACTGGCCCTGGTGGAACTTTCACATCAAAACCAAAGAAATAGTGGTTGTCACTGCGTGCATCCTTCGTCCTGTGCTTCACAGGGTGAAGGGTGTACGAGTGCGTCCGTTCGGAGTGCTTACATTTTGAGAATCCTAACTGTGCAAAGAAACTTCTCGCGATTTGCATTTCCTCAAACCGTTTTGGCTATAACGTTATCGCTTTGCCAGTTTGGATGTGTGAATCGTCAGGAAAAGTTATACACCGAACAAGATTCTTCACCTCGCGTCGAACCTCTTCAACTCACCGACCGGACGTTTCAAGACACGATCAGAGGAGGTGATCAACTTGTGTTGGTCGACATGTGGGCACCATGGTGTAGGCCATGCATTCGAATGAAACCTACGATTCAAGAGCTTGCCCAGCAATTGACGGGTAAAGTAATTGTTGCTGAATTGAACGTCGATCAAAACCCATTCATCAAGGAGAAGTATCAGGTCAACCACTATCCAACGGTATTGATTTTTAGTCGAGGGATCGAAGTGAAACGACTCATTGGTACTCAATCCTCAAGCATCCTTCTCGATGCCTTGGAGGCTGCAAAGATCGTTGACGATGGTATAGGCATCGAGAGATGATGCCGACATTGTGGACAAATCAACAAGAGAAGCATACTTTATGAAACTGCAATATTATATTAAGGGAATGGACTGCGCTGAAGAAGTTGCGCTTTTGAAGCGTGAACTTGTTCCACTGGTTGGAGAAGAATCGATAGCTTTCGACTTGCTCAATGCAAAGCTTACGGTAACGACGAATGATTCAAAGATTGGACAACGTGAGATCGTGGAGGCGATCGCGAGAAGTGGGCTAAAGGCAGTACGCTGGTCAGCAAAGTCTGAGACGACAGTCGATTCGTATTGGACTAGGAATCAACGAACGCTTTTAACGTTTGCGAGTGGACTGGCTGGACTGATTGGATTTCTGATCGAGTGGCTTGGAAGCGGGACTACAAACCTTGCTTTGTTATGGTTCGCAAACGCCTTTTATGCGGTTGGGATCTTGGCTGGCTGCGGTATGGTCTTTCCTAAAGCATGGCAGTCTTTGGTATCTCAACGACCGGACATGAATCTTCTAATGACGGTTGCTGTCATCGGTGCGGCGGCGATCGGTGAATGGTCCGAAGGAGCTACGGTCGCCTTTCTGTTCTCTCTGTCGTTACTGCTGGAATCATGGAGCGTTGGGCGTGCTCGCAATGCCATTAGCAAGCTGATGGACCTCAGTCCGCCGATGGCCAATGTCAAGCTACCGGATGGTCGATCGAAAGAAGTAGCCCACACCGAAGTCGAAGTGGGTTCCATCGTCGTCATTCGCCCCGGCGATAAATTGCCGCTGGATGGTAAAGTCGTATCGGGTGCAAGCAGTATCAACCAAGCATCGATCACCGGCGAAAGCGTGCCTGTCGAAAAGAAGCTGGGCGACATGGTCTTTGCGGGAACGGTCAATGGTGATGGATTGTTCGAAGTGCAAACGACCAAACTAGCCGAAGATACGATGCTGGCTCAGATCATCAACATGGTCGGCGATGCCCAGTCAAAACGTGCTCCTTCGGAGATGTGGGTCGAGAAGTTCGCCGCGATCTACACACCGGCCGTTATGATCGCGGCGCTCTTGATCTTTGTCATTCCGCCAACATTTTTTGGCGGCTGGTGGTCGGATTGGTTTTATCGATCCCTGGTGTTGTTGGTAATCGCTTGCCCGTGTGCGCTGGTGATCTCTACGCCGGTCAGTATCGTCGCGGCGCTTGCTTCGGCTGCAAAACACGGTGTGCTCATCAAGGGAGGGTTGTATGTGGAAATCCCGTCGCGGTTGAAAGCGATTGCACTCGATAAAACTGGAACCATTACGCAAGGCAAACCAACGGTCGTAGAAATCGTCCCGATGAACGGACATGACGAAACCGAACTGCTTATACGGGCGGGTGCTCTTGAGCAAAGCAGCTCGCATCCTCTTGCCCAAGCGATCCTCGCCGAAATCTCGAAGCGAGGGCTCGCGCTTCCGTTGCCTGAACAGTTTGAGATCATTCAAGGCAAGGGGGCACGAGGCACCATCGATGGCAAAGCCTATTGGCTAGGTTCGCATCGCTATCTTGAAGAGCGCGGTCAAGAAACGCCCGAGGTTCACAATCGGTTGGAAGCTTTGCAAAACGCCGGTCGCTCGATCGTCGTGGTAGGCAATGACGAGCATGTTTGCGGGTTCATTGCGTTGGGTGATGCAATTCGCGAGGAAAGTGTCGAAGCCATCAAGGAACTTCACCGGCTCGGGATTGAAAAGGTCGTAATGCTGACGGGCGACAATGCGGGGACAGCGCAAGTGGTCTCAAAAGCAGTCGGCATCGACGAAGTTAAAGCTGAATTGCTACCGGAAGACAAGGTAAACGCAGTCGCCGATTTGGTCTCGCGATATGGACAGGTCGCCATGATCGGAGACGGCGTGAACGACGCACCAGCATTGGCGAGAGCTTCACTAGGAATTGCGATGGGTGCCGTCGGTAGCGACGCGGCGATCGAGACCGCCGATATCGCCTTGATGTCGGATGAACTGGCCAAGGTGCCATGGCTGATTGGTCATTCCAAACGAACGATGCAAATCATCCGTCAGAACATCATTTTTTCCCTTGCCGTCAAAGCAATATTTGTTGCGCTCACATTGATGGGAACATCGTCGCTGTGGGGAGCTATTGCCGCCGATACGGGTGCATCACTGTTGGTTGTCGCCAACGGGCTGCGATTACTCAAAGCGTAATGCTACCAAAGATACTGAAATGCAAATCCATGGGACGTCGACGTAGATTGCGAGATAACGCTCCAACCTTTTTTTCCGGTATCGGTTTGTTGAATCGCTGAAGCGGATTGAAACACAATGGCTCAATCAAGGCCGATTTGCGATGTATCGTGCGCATCGTCGTTGACGCGAGAGAGTGGCCCAAACGCAGAGACAGCATACTATCCTGTTTTTTTCCATGTTTCGTCCGTCATCTTCGCCGCCGTTATGAACGGTCGAGCAGACATAAATGCGTGGCCGCTGACGCCGTTATTTATTTCGAAGCGGATGCCAATTGGCTGAGTGTCCTGTTTCGTATGGTCGAGATCCGCCCGTCAACCGTTGGGTGGCGACCAGTGGTGCTGCGCCGACGAAAAAGGCGCTCATCGAACGCTCGCCACACATGCCCTCACCAGCCAGTGTTGCTGATTGGCAAGTAGAATCGCAATAGCGATCTGCGAGTGAAATTAGGAAAGCCTGGTAAGATGAGCACAAACAGCAAAGAATTTTAGAATCAAAGAGATGTTCCAAACTGATGACTGACTTCGGGCATGCCGAAGAAGATGAGAGAAATGTTTCTCGCACCAGAGGGACAAAAGACTTCCTACCTAGCAAAGGAATGCTGGCGTGTTTTATCGGTCACTGGGATTATCGCGATGGCTTACAGCTTGGATGCTGATATGCTTTATTGCGCCCCAGGACGTTTGTTTGTCTTGCTTGGTCACGCGGCTGGCGGCGAGCGATCGCGTGGAAGACACCTATTGCGATTGCTGCGGCGTTGTTGGTGCAATGGATGAGACTGGCGATGATTACGGATCGCCTATCCAAATTCCATATGATGATTCCAATTGCCCATCATGCATCATGAAGAGCATGGGGATTATTTTGAATCCTGCCGTTGAGGTCCAACGTCAGCCCGAAGAATTCAGTGCGTTCTCAGGCGTACTGAGCTTCGAAGCAGTAGCTTTCGGTTGCAGACTTGTGGAATCCGCAAACAGCCCGCCTTCAGACTCGCATCAGGTCTTTCATCTGCGCATTTGAGCGGAGCCTCACTGTATCAACGTTTTATGGTGTGAGCGATTGTCTTGATGTTGGCTGGATGTGGACAAAATGAAAAACAACCTCTTTTATTTAGCAGCCGCCTTGTTGGCCGGCTGCGGCGGATGCGCGTCAGATAACCATCGTCGATCAATGGATCGACGATCCACACATGCCTCGCATGTCACGCCGGCAAAAACCCAAACGGCGATATCGAGAAGTGACCTATCGCCTTTGGCAGAACCGGCGGTGATACCAGCCAGTGGGTTGTTGGACGATAACGCTTCGGGCGAAGGCAACGCAGTGGTCGCAGCCGTGGATACGATTCCACAAAACACGCCGATCGAGCCGCCGTTGCCTACATCAAATGGCATGACGTTAGAGCAGTTAGTGACTCTTGCGCTCGATAACAATCCCGCCGTGAAAGAGCTTGCGGCTACGACTCAAAAGGCGGCTGGATATCGAACACAGGTCGGCCTTTACGCGAACCCTACGGTCGGCTACCAGGGACAACAGCTTGCTGATCGTGGGACAGACCAACATACCATATTTGCTGAGCAAGAATTCGTAACTGCTGGAAAACTCGAGCTCAATCGTCGCGTTCAAAACGAAGCGTTGCGAGCTCAATTGCAAGAACTGGAAGCTCAAAAGCTGCGGGTGTCGACCGATATCCAGACTCTTTACTATCAGGCCCTTGGTTATCAAAAACAGCTTGACTTAATCAAGGAATTTCGCGCCTTGATGGACAAGGGTTTTGAGCTGGCTCAACAGCGATTGAAAGCGGCCGAAGGGTCGAAGATTGATGTTTTGCAAACCAAAGTCCAACGTAATGAGATTGATCTTGCATATCGACAAACCCAAGCTCGCTACGACGCAGCCTGGCGGGAAATCGCGGAAACTGCCGGTATGCAAGGACTCACGCCAATGCCACTGGTCACCGAATTTCCATTGACGTCCGAAACGATGAGCTGGGATAGTGTGGCATCGACCATAGTTGCTTCCAGCCCAGAGTACGCAGCGTCCCAGGCTAGGATCAGCCAAGCACGGGCGGAACTCGCTCGACATGGAGTTCAAGCGGTGCCCAATGTTACGACTCAGTTTGGTGCAGGGTACGATAATGGCACGGACTCGGGCATGATGAACTTGCAAGTTGGCTTACCGATTCCAGTCTTTAATAAGAATCAAGGGAATATCGCAGCCGCAAGGGCAGAATACTGCCGAGCTGTGATGGAAGCCAAACGGATCGAGAATGCGATTCGAGCTAGGCTCGCCATCGTTTCAAGCGATTTCGAGACATCGTTGGAAGCGGTAAATGTTTATGGAGCGGACATTCTACCCGGTGCCAAAGAGGCTTTGACGCTCGCGGAAACGGCTTACAAAGCCGGCGAGATGGATTTCATCCAATTGTTGGTTGCGCGGCGAACGTACTTCGAATCGAATCTTCAGTATGTGAATGCTCAATCGCAACTTGCTTCGGCGCGAGCCAAAGTTGATGGCTTCGTTCTCTCAGGATCTTTGGACGCGGTTATCGATCGAAGCGGCAGTGATTCGCTTCGCGGATTGACGTTCGGACAGAAGTAGTTGAAAGTTGAGCGTTGAAGGTTGAGGGCAAGGACGCGTCTCAGCTCTAAACCTTCAACTGTCAACTTGACGACATCAATGTCAAAGTGATGACGACCGTGATTGCAGAGAGTTGGCAATCGGCTACGATTGAGCCAAAACACTTGCTTTTCAACAAATTTCTGGTTCATCGACGATTGGTACGCCTCTTGCGACTGATGCTAAGCACTGGAAGCGATTTCTTGCTTCCAACATCCCTTGGTGGTGCTTTGAGGAGCAATCGAATGAAAACACTCTACGGTTTGGCGGTCTTTGGTTTGGTGTTGTTGTTCTCCACGACTGACGCGAAAGCTCAATATCCTTCGTACGGCGGCTATGGCCAAAGCTACGGCGGACATCACTGGCATGGTGATCATCACGTCTCGCTGCCGCAAAGCTATGTTCAAGGCTATGGTAATGGCATTTCAGCTTACGGCTTCAATAGCTCGATTCCCCAGCAGTACAGCAGCAACTACGCCTACCCGCAGGCAGGCGTTCCTCAGGTTTCGTCGTTCTATTCCAACAACTATTACGTTCGCCCAACGCATTCCCATCACAGTTGGCATCCAGGGCATTACTTGTTCGGACACCACTAAGATTCGGAACAGAAAATGGGGAATTGAGAATGGGGGATTGAGAATGGGGGATTGAGGAATTCGCTAAACGCCAATCAACGACAAGCACTCAACGTCCCAGATTTTGAGTCAATTTGCAGCCTTTGGCCGTCCGATCAATATAGCAGTCGTACGGTGGATTTGGTACGATCAGACGATTGAGTCGTTTACTTCAGAGACTAGTTTGTGTTCGCAGCAGCAATTCATTACCTTACGCTCTTCGCCTTCTCCGTACATGCGGCGATGGGCTGCTGCGCTCACCACCATCATCATGCCGAGACTGATGCTTGCTATGCAGTCCATGCACAGGACGCTTGTCACCACGAGAATGATGACTCAAAGATCCAAATAGAGGCTGGAGGTCACGAAGGCTGTTGCCACCACGGGCAGATCGAAACTCACGGAAATGAAGGTGACAATGAGCATCAAGATCAATCGCCCTGTGATGGTTCACACGATTGCGACGAACCAGGCTGCAACTTCATCGCTGCTACACCGGAAACGCTCGACGTCGTATCATCGTTCACCTGGGTAGTCGCTTACGTCGGTGAGCAGTCGTTATTGTCCCAAAGCGTATTGGTTGGAAATACCTTTGGCGTCCAGCGACGCGACCAATGCGTGTTGCCTGGGAGCTCACGTGTCCATTGCATTCTCATGCAATCCTGGCAGATTTGATTTCTTTCTATCGTTACAGTGCTCCTGTTTTAGCTAGCCCACGCTAACTTTCGAGCGCTATCTTCGAAATCAGCAAGCTTGATCGTCCCGTGGACTTTCGTTCTGAATCACATTGATGCGGACGAGCCTTGGAGACGTCGTTCGAGCAAGTACAACCGTGAATTAGCTTTTCGCCAGTGCGATCGCTAGCCACGATTCAACAGATTCCATTTACAACCTGATGTCGTGTGAACCGCGCCTTGGCACTCAGGAAATCTGCGGCTAGGAGAAAAACCAAATGAGATGGATTGTTGCCAGACTCAACACGAAGAAGACCCTAGGTATGGCCAGTGTTTTGGTGGTGATCGCCTTGGGAGCGACGTACTCACTATGGTGGCCGACTTTCTCAAGCTTCATCGATCGCACGCTACAGCAGCGGCGTGCCGTGAATGCACCAGTTGATGAACATGCCGGCCATGACCATGGTGCTGAAGGTCACGAGGATCACGCTGGGCATGATCATGCTGCACACGACGAAAGCACGGCCCTCGAATTGAACGCTCAAGCGCTCAAAAATCTTGGGCTGTCCAGTGACTATTTGAAGCCAATCGAGCTCAGCGACTACAAACGCACGATAACGATCCCTGCTATCGTCGCCGCAAAGCCAGGACGAACACAAATTCGAGTTTCGTCACCGCTCAGTGGGGTGGTGACCCATGTTCATGCTGTTACTGGCGAAGCAGTTACTGCAGGGACTCTACTCTTTGAAGTCCGATTGACCTATGAAGATTTGGTCGACACGCAAACCCAGTTCCTTAAAACGCTTAGCGAGCTTGATGTCGAACGACGCGAGATCGCCCGATTGGAAGAAGTGACCCAATCGGGAGCTATCTCGGCGAAGACTCTGCTAGAGCGAAAGTATTCAAGGGACAAAACGGAGTCGTCACTTGCCGCTACCCGTGAAGCACTCAAGCTTCACGGACTTTCTGCGGCACAGATCGCAACCATTGAAACCGAACGCAAATTACTTCGTGATCTTGCCATTGTGACCCCAGACATTGATTCACATGACAAGACCGAAGAAATGCGATTGAGTCGATTACCTTTCCGGCCTGTGTCGTTCCAAACCGAGCAAGCACGTCGACCGGACCTCACGTCGCGCCCACTCATCATAGAGGACTTGAAGATCCAAAAAGGGCAAGGCGTGATGTCAGGCGAAATGCTTTGTTCTTTGTCCGATTTTTCGCAGCTCTACATTGAGGGTCAGGCGTTTGAACAAGACGCACCGACAGTCACTCGAGCGGCACAGAATGGTTGGATGATCGATGCGATCGTTCAATCGACTTCAGGACAGGAAGTTGTCCAAGGACTAAAACTGGCTTTCGTCGGCAACTCAGTTGATCCAGCCACTCGAACGTTATCGTTCTTCGTTGAACTTCCCAATCAAATACTCCGCGATGATACCAATGCCGACGGCCAACGCTTTCTCACTTGGAAATTCCGGGTTGGACAAAGGCTTCAATTGCAAGTCCCAGTAGATGTCTGGAAAGACCAAATTGTTCTTCCAGTCGATGCAGTGGTGAAGGACGGAGCCGACTGGTATGCCTTTCAACAAAACGGAGATCACTTCGATCGAATCGCTGTGCATGTCAAGCATCGCGACCAATCCTCGGTAGTGATCGATAACGACGGCGTGCTCTTCCCTGGTGACGTTGTGGCTTTGCGAGCCGCCCATCAATTGCAGATGGCTCTCAAGAATAAATCAGGCGGTGGTGTTGATCCTCACGCCGGGCACAACCACTAGGAAGGAACCGATTCATGTTAAATGCAGTTATAAGATTTGCACTCCAACAACGTTTGCTTGTCATAGCCGTCTCCATTTTCTTGGTTGCGTTCGGCGCTTGGCAAACGATGCAGATGCCGATCGATGTTTTTCCGGACCTCAATCGTCCGCGAGTCGTCATCATGACAGAAGCGCTCGGGATGGCACCCGAGGAAGTTGAGTCACTGATTACGTTTCCTATCGAAACTACGATGAACGGGGCCAACGGTGTCGAAGCAGTGCGGAGTTCGTCGGGTGTTGGAATCTCAGTGGTTTATGTGGAGTTTGCCTACGGTACTGATATCTACACCGATCGCCAGATCGTTGCGGAACGAATGCAGATGGTACAGGATCGTTTGCCACAAGGCATCCAGCCACAGCTTGCTCCGATCTCGTCGATCATGGGCCAAATCTTAATGCTCGGAATGTGGAGTGAAGATGGACAAGTCAAACCGCTCGAACTCCGCACTGCAGCAGACTGGACCGTGCGTCAAAGGCTTCTGACTATTCCTGGCGTGTCACAAGTTTTCACGATGGGGGGCCAGCGAAAACAGTTTCAAGTGCTGGTTGATCCGGAGGCAATGACACGCTTCGGCGTAACGCTCGACCAAATCGAGCAAGCCGTTC
Source organism: uncultured Pirellula sp. (assembly GCA_903920425.1). GTDB lineage: Bacteria > Planctomycetota > Planctomycetia > Pirellulales > Pirellulaceae > JBKCUI01. The sequence goes on from CAIXME010000247.1 coordinate 38,135, forward strand.
GTGAAAGCAATGAGAATGGAACGGGTGGTTACCTCGATCGACAGGGACCCAGTGAACTCCTTGTCCGTTCACTTGGTCGCATCAGTTCGCTCTCTGATTTGGAAAACTTGCCAGTCACGATTCGAAACGGTAGACCAGTTCTCCTGTCCCAAGTTGCGAAAGTGCAAGAAGGAGCCCAGATTAAGCGAGGTGATAGTTCTTGCTTTGTTCGAAAGTTTGAGAGTTCAGTGTTGAATGATGAGAGTAAAACTTCCAACTCTGAACCCACAAGTTCCGGCGCTCGACTTTTCTCCGGTGGTCCGGCCGTTGTTCTGACCGTGAACAAGCAACCTGGTGCGGATACTCGACGCGTGACCGATGACGTGATGCGTGCGATTGAAGAGCTGAAGCCATCGCTTCCACCAGGAGTCCGAATTGAAGCAACGTACTCACAGAAGTCGTTTATCGAACGAGCGATCAAGAACGTCGAAGAGGCTCTTCGCGACGGCGTTATTCTGGTTGTTATCATTCTGTTTCTATTCCTGATGAATATCCGCACTACCTTTATCACGCTCACAGCGATTCCACTCTCGCTATTCATGACGGCAATCGTGTTCGCAGTCTTTGGGCTGTCGATCAATACCATGACGCTCGGCGGCATAGCGGTCGCGATGGGGGAACTGGTCGATGATGCCATCGTCGACGTCGAAAACATCTTTAGACGCCTCAAGGAGAATCGACTGGCGGGAAATCCAGTCAATTCTTTGGTTGTCGTGTTTCGAGCGAGCGCCGAGGTGCGACGTTCGATCGTCTTCAGCACGATGATCGTGATCTTAGTATTTTTGCCGTTGTTTGCATTGTCAGGTATGGAGGGCAAGTTGTTTGCACCACTCGGAGTTGCTTACATCGTTTCGATTCTGTCGTCGTTGGTTGTGTCGTTAACAGTGACACCCGTGCTCTCTTATTGGTTACTTGGATCAAGCACAAGCAAGGCTCACGAGTCGGATGGGTTTGTGCTGCGTGGCTTCAAATGGCTCGGCGAGCGAATCATTCGATTCAGTCTTGCTTTCCCCTATCTGAACTTGGGAGTCACGTTATTGCTCGTCGCGTTAGCTGGCTTATTCTTATCGCGATTAGAACGCGACTTCTTACCACCCTTCAATGAAGGAACGATCCAGCTTAATGTCGTTCTGCCGCCGGGTACTTCGCTAGCAGCATCGAATGAAATCTCACGCACGGTCGAACAATCGCTCATGGCGATCGAAGACGTGCAGCGATTTGTGCGTCGAACTGGTCGGGCGGAACTGGACGAACATGCGGAAGGGGTCAACATGAGCGAAATGCTCATTGAGCTTGATCCAAAATCGCCTCGTTCGAGAGAAGAGCAGCTCAATGAAATTCGTACAGCGATGGAAAATATACCTGGAATTGTAACCGCTGTCGAGCAACCGATCGCGCACTTGATCTCACACATGCTCTCGGGCGTCAAGGCGCAAGTAGGAATCAAGATCTATGGTGACGATCTAGACTTGCTTCGCCAAAAAGCCGAAGCGGTAAAAGCGAAAATGCAAAACGTACCTGGCGTGACCGATCTATTGATTGAACCGCAAGTCATCATTCCACAGCTAAGGATTGAGCTAAACCGTGCGGCCCTCACACAGTACGGAATCAGTGCTGCAAAAGTCAATGATTATGTGCAAACAGCTATGAATGGAGCAGTGGTCTCCGAAGTGCTCGACGGGATGCGAACATTTGATTTAGTCGTCCGCATGAAAGACGAGGTTCGCGAAGATATCGAGGGCCTCAAGCGACTTGCGATCCACCTGCCTGAAGGCGGAACTGTTCCATTGGGAAGTCTTGCCAACATCTACGAATCGGGCGGACCGAATACCGTTAATCGCGAAAACGTGCGGCGGCGAGTGGTGATCCAGTGCAACGTCAAGGATCGCGGCGTCGTCGATGTCGTTAAGGATATTCAAACAGCGATTCAGCCAGTCGTCGCGACTTTACCTGCGGGATACTATCCGACCTACGAAGGGCAGTTTCAGAGCCAAAAGTCGGCAAGTCAGATGATCGGCATCCTGTTCGCCGTTGCTCTCATCGGAGTATTCCTGGTTCTCTACACGCTGTTCCGATCAGTCAATCTGGCGCTGCAAGTCATGGCTGCGCTACCGATGGCTTTTATTGGCTCGGTTGCGGCGCTCGTCTGGACAGGTCAAACGGTCACGATCGCGGCCATGGTTGGATTTATCTCTCTCGCAGGTATTGCGTCGCGTAACGGAGTGCTGTTGCTGCAACATTACTTACACCTAGTCGAGTTCGAGGGCGAAAGCTTTAGCAAGCCGATGATCGTTCGCGCTGGGCTTGAGCGATTGGCTCCAGTGCTCATGACCGCTTTGACGGCGGGCATTGCTTTGGTGCCACTTGTTCTTGCAGCTGGCGAACCAGGCAAAGAAATTCTCTATCCCGTAGCTACGGTCATTTTGGGTGGAGTCATTAGTTCAACGATGTTGGATTTCTTCGTTCATCCAGCATTGTTTTGGTTGTTTGGACTGCGATCGGCTGAACAAGTCGTTCGCAGCTCCAAGCAACGCATTGAGTTGAACGAGGAATCAGAGGCAGCCAAGACGCATTAGCGTCCGTTTGGTTCGAATATTCCTAAAACCGCGTGCTGTCGCACTGCGGCAGATTCAAATAGTTTCACAAAAAAGGATTGCAGAAATGATAAGGTCTTTTGGCAACTTGGTTGTTGGTTCGCTTGCAGTGATCGCCCTTGGATTCACAACATCTACTGTTTCGGCGCAGGTTCAAGCTCAACCTGCTAGCCGAGCACAACAAGTTCAACCTGGACATGAAGGGCATTCTCATGAAGGCCACTCGCACGACGGCCACGATCACGGCAAGGAAACCATTGCGTTTCAATTGCCACAGTGGAAGACGATGCACTTTGAAGATGCTGCGAAAGCCAAGCAACATGCAGAAATGGTCAAAAAGCTCGGATGTGAAGTCAAGCAAGGTCAACACTCGGGGCATATTGACTTGACCTATCGTTGCGTCGAATGGAGTTCAATGACGGTCGAATCACACGCACTCGCCGAGCAATGGATCGGATGGCTGAAAGGTTCCGGTTTCGATGTATCCCATGCTCACGCAGATCCCATTTACGCCGAGGGAAAAGAGGTAGTCGAGTTCCGTATGGTGAATTGGAAGTCGATTCACGGTAAAGGGACGGCAGACGAAAAGCAATTCGTCGAGTTGCTTGGTAAGCTGGGTTGCGAAGTTGTCGTGTCTGAACATTCAGGTCATTCGGACATCAAATTCCGAGCCCCAACATGGCGTGACGTTCATGTCGCTGAACATAAGGCAGCCGATGAACTCGGAGCGTGGCTCAAGAAGAGCGGTTTCGAAGTCGCACCTCACAAACATTGATCCCGATTCCCAGATTCAACTGAAAAGATAGGACATGAAAATGATGAGTAAGCCATTCGTAAAAATTGTGGTCGTGAGTCTTTCAATGTTAGTGGGTTGCGACAAGGTAGGTTCGCAACCAGAATCATCCAATACTCCAGCATCATCGCTCAGTATGGATATGCCTCCGCCAGCAACGGTCGAGATTCACACCCATCCAAGCGAAGGTCCTCATCATGGATCGCTGGTCGAATTGGGAAAGGAAGAGTTTCATGCCGAGCTTGTGCACGATTCGAAATCAGTCACGATCTATATCTTAGATAGCGATGCGAAAGCTGCCGTCCCGATTGATTCGCCTGAGTTGGTGATCAACATCGTACACGATGGTAAGCCAGAACAGTTTAAGCTGACCGCCGTTCCAGACGACGGCGATCCAAGCGGCAGGTCTTCGCGATTCGTTTCCAATGATACAGAGCTAGCCAGTCATGTTGACGACGAGAAAGCTCTACCGAAACTAAGTGTTTCGATCAACGGCAAACCATATCGCGGTGTCATCAGTCACAATCATTCAGGCCATGATCATGCGCATTAAATCGCGGGAATTCTTACGTGGAACCTGAGATATTGATTCGTCGCGAATTCGGACCGAGCCGAAGAAGGAGTTTTGGAAGACAAAGGTAGGAGGTATGAGTTGCATTGAACTGTTGATTTCGATCGACATTTCTAACTTCGTCCGTTTGGCGTGGCGACTGATCGAGAACTTGCATTATCTCGATTCGAATCTGAGGATAAATTGCAAGCAGGTTCGCAATTGTGTCAGATTGCAAACAATTGGATGCTTTCCAAATGCGAGGTGGGTTTTCACCGAATCTATTGGCTAAAGCATTTGCCTTAGCGTCCCAGGGATAAGGTAACTCGGGCGGAATAGTTCGTTGCCATCTGCACTGGTCAAGGTGCTTCTTGGTTGGTCCGACGAAGTGATAGATGAAGCTTTGCATCACGGGGTTGTTTGCCCACGCTGGCGTCTGATGCAGGTTGATGTTGAAGTCTGGCGGAAGAAAGCGAATGGAGCGGCGATGAAAAGTCCACAAGTGATTGACAATCAAGCACTCATCGCAGCCGAGATCGTGCTTGCCACCGGTTGGCAATAGATTGCTGATGATTTCTGCGAACATCAAACCGAAGGCATCGGTTCCGTAGAGGTACAAGCCTCCGTTTGGATGCGTCCAGGCTGGCGCTGCCAGGACGTCACAGCGTCGGGCCCATTCTTCATGTGCCATCTGATTCCAACTGGCTCGATCGACGCGTCGTTGCGGGCTCTGGCGACCCGAGACCATTGCGAAGTCTGTTGGTTCGACGAGGTCGAACGGCGATGGGCAGTCACTGCGGATTACCATGTCGTTGTCAAGCTGGAGAACATGACTGGAACCGAAGAGCGATTGCACGTGTTCGCAGACAAACATCTTCTGCCAGAACGGATGGCAAGAATGCAATGGGTTGGTGATCCAAAGAACCTGAGCGCCCCATCGCTTGGCAGCGGCTTTGTAGCTGGCTCGAACATTTGGTAGGCTTCGGCGCGGTGGCAAGTCGAGTACTGCAATCACTCGCTTCATCGTTTTTGCTCCTTGTTGGTAGGATCCTGGTGATGGAACGGGATCTTACGTGCTGGACATAGACCACATTGGGGAATTTCCTGAGTCGCAAAGAACTCCCGGACCTCAGCGTCGGTTGCGCTCGGTGGACAAGCCTTGTAGTTACGAAAGAGCTGCCAAGCTGGGATCGCTTCCAGTCGAAGTTTTCGCTCCATATTGGCGAAGTACGCGAGAGCTGGGCATTTCCAAAGGTGGCCTTTGAATAGTTGCGTGCATGATCTTTGGAGGCAGATTTTCCAAGCTGCTTTGGGGCCGCTGTCGAATGGCATCGGTTTGCCATCGATCATGCGATACTGCTGTCGCCAGCCCTTGTGCGATTCACGGACTGCAATCTGTAGAGCTGGATACGCAGCTCGCCATTCGTTGAGTCTTTGAAGCACTTCGTTGAATTTCTTTCGATATGCTGGTGCGTTGCCATGTTGCGACACATCCATGCGAAAGCCGTTGTCGATGAGCGCTCTCGGCAAATCTGGGTGGCGATCTAAGAAGAAGCCGTTAGTGACAAAGAGCCCAGGCGAGTCCGGAAATGCGCGACGAGAAAGCTCGATGATTTGAATCAAATTTGGATTGAGCGTTGGTTCTCCACCGAGGATCGCTATTTGCTTCGGTGCAAGTCGACCTCGCCACGCGTCGAAGTTCTCTCTTGCAACTTCCACACTGACGATACCGCCAGCGTGGAAGTTGGAATAATGCGAGCACTGTGCACAATGGAGATTGCACGCATGTGCTGCATGGAACTCAAGGTTGGCAATCTCGATCATAATGGTCATGATTCGTAAAGTGAAAGAAGAAGGAGCCGACACGAGTAACGTGTCGGCTCGCGAGAATACTAACTGCCCGTGTTAAATAACCACGTCCGAATCGTTGCCCGAATCTACGATGTCTTCGGGACGAACTTTTCGACGGGGCCATCCAGGAGGCAGTGGAACATTGCGCCCGGGGTGGCCAGGCGGTAGGTTATTCGGATACGAGTAACCAGGCGGCAAATGATAGGGATGATCGGGTGGTAGCCTTGGCCAAGTGTAAATCGGCGGAGGATAAAGGACCTCGACCGGAGGTTCGGATACCGGTGGCCAAGCAAGATGGGGAGGCCACCAAACCGGTCGCGGCTCAGGTACATTCGGAAGCGGCTCTCCAGGTGGATCAAATGGAGGAGGCGGCCACCAGGGTGGTCGTTGTCCGTTGGGGCCGATTGGGCCATTGGGAATGGTCATCTTTCACACTCCTTTGAGAAGGGGAATCAAAACAAATCAACGCCACATGACTTTGCGAAGTCCGTGTTTCTTAGTGCCAAGCCTCAAGTACTCCGGGCGATGGCGCACATAACCCGGTGGATCAACGTGAACATGTTTGAAGACATGATCAGTAGCGACGCCGACCTTCATGCCAGCTAGCTTGGCTCGCCAGAAGAAGTCCCAGTGCTCTTCAACCTTGAGCTCTTCATCCCAACGAATCGCTTGCAAGATGTCGCGAGAGTTACGGTCAGGATGTTTGATGGTCGGGCCGACAAAGTTCAGTCTCATCCAACCACTGGTTTTGGTACAATAGGGTCTTGGCTGAAAAACACTTGCTCAATACCGCTCCGTACTAACTCATGGAAGAACCTTCGCAACGGACGATCTATATCCTTGCTGGGCCAAACGGGGCTGGCAAAACAACTTTTGCAAATTCATTCTTGCCAACGTTCGCGAATTGCCGTGAGTTTCTCAACGCCGATCTGATCGCCGCGGGGTTGGCTCCGTTTGCTCCAGAGACTCAGGCCTTTCTCGCGTCAGAACTCCTGCTGAAGCGAATCGATGAGTTGGTGGCAACTCGAACGACCTTTTCATTTGAAATCACCTTGGCAGCGAGGAGCTACCAAGCTTCAGTCTTGGAATGGCGTCGCTTGGGGTATCGCGTGGTACTGTACTTCATCTGGCTTCCTTCACCGGAGTTGGCTATCCAGAGAGTTGCCAAACGCGTGCGCGAAGGTGGCCACAATATCCCTGAAGCTGTTGTACGGCGACGATACGCTCGCGGGCTGGCCAATCTCTTTGATTTGTATATTCCGATTGTCACAACCGTCTGCGTCTATGACGGTGCTTCCTTCCCGCCAATTCCAATCGCTGAGATTGAGGGTGAAAGAAATCTGGTCCTGGACTACAATGGGTGGGAACGTGTTCAACTGCATCGTAAGGACGCACCCAATGATTAAAAGCAACTGTCCAGACTCGCTGATCGCTAAAGCGGATATGGCGTTCGAGGCTGCCTGTCGAAAAGTCATTGATCGAGCTCGCCAATCGAATACCGAAATCGTGATCTGGCGAGATGGCGAGATCGTTGAACTATCGCCGGACGAAGCGACCGCGGAATTGGAAGCGAACTTAGCCAAACGGGATTCCAATATCCCCAGCTAATCGATCCCGTGTCCCAATATCTAAGCGGCAGGCGGACTCAAGAGTGCACGTCCATCTGGCGGCGACTCTCTACATATGTCCGTCCTCTGATAGCTCGCTTTGTACGATGAACATAGTCGCCTCCGCGAGTGTCGCCCTATCTCAACTCAGACGAGTTTATCTCTGTTTGTGTTAACCAATTCAGATTCAGTTCGCAGCAGTTCAATTTTCCACAAACTGGTTTCGATCGAAAACAAAACGACGGAACAAACGAATCTCCGCTTTACAAGCCGATAGCCACGTTTCGAGCACTATCTACAACTCGCCATGCTCCCGATGACGTTCTTCGCACGGGGAGAGAGATGCGTTATGCCTTCGCATGTTCCAAACCATCGCATTGGAGCCAAGCTGGAAGAATCAAAGGGAACAATGGAAACAAATAAACGGAGCTGAGCAATTCGCCTCATCGTCGGTTGTTGCTGGATGATCCCGACGAACGCCCTGAGCTATCCCGAAAGGTCGTTCGAGTTCCACTGCTGGATGCAGATCCAATTGAGCGTCCACTTGAGTCACGAA
>CAIXME010000248.1 GCA_903920425.1 uncultured Pirellula sp.
GGCTGCTTTGTTGTAAATCGGATCACCACATAATAGGTGTCCGGCCTCGGAGAGATGGATTCGAATCTGGTGTGTCCGGCCCGTTTCAAGCGTGCATTCGATCATCGAGTAGATGCCGATTTTTTCCATCGGTCGGATGTGCGTGATAGCCCGCTGAGCTGTCGGATCCTCAGTCCTATCCACCGGTTGAGTTCCGCGTTTTCCATCGCCGCGATCCCGCACCAAGATCGAATCAAACGATTGAGCTTGGGGGTGGCCGTGAACGACCGCGTGGTATTTTCTCGTGACCTCGTGTTTGCGAAACGCCAACCCCAGAAGTTTGGCAATGGAGGGGGTACGAGCAAAGATCATTAGCCCGCTGGTGTCGCGGTCCAAACGGTGAACAGCAATCACCTCAAATCGCTTGAGTCGCATGGCGCGTTGGCGTTCTGCGTCTTGTGCAGACAATCGACCCTTTGTCTTTTTATTGAATGATCTCGAAGCGGAGGTCTCTTGTTCTGCAACCTTGGAACGAGACACGAAGTGTTTTTCGAGCGCCTCGGGCAACAGCTCCTCAAGAGTTGGTTGGAGCTGCTTTCGCTTCTTTGGCAGATTGCGTTCTTCGAAGTGTCGTGTCGACGTGATACCGGGTGGCTTTTCCACCACGACCAGAAAATCGTCCACGTAGGCTAGTTTGACCGCAGTAGGTTGAACAGGCTTGGGGAGCGATTCGTTCCAGAGCTTTACGACATCTTTGGCCGTGACCTTGCGAGCTTGGTCTAGGCACAAGTTTCCATTTACTTGCACCTTTCGTTTTAAGATAGCTTCGCGTGTTTGGCCCCAACTCCAGGCCACCATTCTCTTTTTAATAGCCGTTCCCAAAGTGAGTCCGGCATCATCATCGTTTAAATGAAAGAGTTGAAAGGGCGCTGGTTTTTCTTTAGACATAAATTGAGAGGCTATTGCCAAATGCGGTTCGCATCTTCCCATTGTGCGCCTGATTCCAACGCACTAGCGACCGAATCGTTTACCTTCACTTGGCTAACAACTTGCCACGAGTCGACCATCACGCCACCGCTAGCGGTAACGACCCAGCCTTGTACGGTTTGAATGAAGCTGCACTGTGGGTCCAATGCCTTTGCAACTTCGCACTTGGCCAACTCGACTTTCGAAGTCTCGCCGATCAAGGAAGACAGGTTGCAATTCGCTAGTCCCTGTAGTTCTTGTGATTCGATCAAAGCGGCTACGATACACAAATCCATTACGTTTCGCAATTCGCCAAACACTGGATCTTTAACGGCGAGTTCATCCAGCTTTTTGGTGAAAACATCAGCCCACTTGCGAGCCAATCGATCCACTTTGCCAGTTTGCTTGAACGAGCCATCTGCTGCAACCTGTTCTTGCTCCGTGAGAGTCTTGATTCCTGGGCCGCTGATCTTCCATGCCAATCGATCTGCACTGTGCTCGATCGCGGAGTAATCGCATGCCATCCACCAACGCGATTGCAATTGGGATGCGCTCGAGCTGCCGCTCACCATTTCGATGTAGCTTGGCAGACCCGACACGGGTGGCTTAGCCAAGTTCATACCGTAGAGTTTCATGCGATAGTCGGCAGCCAAGATAACACGAGCCATGTGGCTATCGGCAGCAAGACCTTCGAGTTTGATCTGTTGTGGTCCAAATGCTTCAACCATAGCTGGCTCAAGCGACTTTGGATTGACGCCGGCGTTGAGGCTTGCTTGCTTGAGCAATCGTTCGAGTTTAACAACGCCTTCTTCGGTTGGTTCGATAGAGACAGAGATGCCAGTCGTTCTCGCGTTGTGGACAGTCTTGAGTGCGCAGAGCAAGTCGTCCAAGTAAACAACTGGACGTCCGCTTTTAGCACCCACGACAGAACCATTCGGTCCGATTTTCCAAGGTTCCGAAGGTCCAGAAAGGACGATGTCTTGTCGTTCTGGATAGACGAAGACGTTTTCAATTCGCGTTAGTCCGCCGAGGAAAAGGACCTCTTCGGGCAATGGCTTGTTTTGTTCGATACTAGCAAGGATCGTTTGCTGAAGGCTCTTGAGGGAGATGAGTCGACGTGTGGCAGGTTGGTTCAATTTCCCTTGTGGGCCGACCAATTCCTGACGCATTTCGGCAAGCGCTTCGGTCTGATCCTCAGCGGTAGCTGTCTTGAGGATGCCGTCTGCGTTGATGCTGACCCCACCGACGACGCGACCAAAGAAACCACCGTTACCCAACTGCGCGTTTGCGTTGGAAACGAAAGGCCCCATCGAAACAACACCGGCAGCCACGATTGTTGCGATAGACATTTTCAGTCGGGCACAGCGCGCCGCCAATCCGTGCTTGCTCAAAACTCGAAAACGCATAATCGAAACTCCAGAAGAAAGAGGTGACAATTTTTTGATGAGAAACCATGAGAAGTGGCAGAGTGAGTCGCCAACACAACTGTATCTTATTGTGATAGACCACGACCCTGGAATTCCAGCGTCAAACTCTCCAAAACTCAAAAATCTCCTCTACTAGAGTAATTTCAGCAGCCCTGCGATGCAACCAAACAATTCATCGGCGTACCTCATTATTCGCCAAGGTCATCGGTGGACCGACGTTTTTCGGCTTGAACCAGGTCGTCCGCTGATCATTGGACGAGCATCCTCCAACGATATTCCAGTTGCGGACGAACGCTCGAGCCGAAAGCACGCCGAAGTATTTTTCGAGGAAAATGATTGGAAAGTGCGTGATCTGGGGTCACGAAACGGCACTTACGTCGACGGAATCCGACTCGATTCGGCAAAAACCCTGGCCCCTGGCAGCCAAATTACGGTGGCCGCGTGCCGGATGACATTTATCCATTCGTTGGATGATGTTGTGCCGCCACTGGAATCCGACGAATCGTCACCACAAACCACGTCTCACACCCAGGCAGAAATTCCCGCGATCATCCACCGTCAGTCCAAGTCGTCGATTTTGGATCCTGCCGCCCTCGGTTTACCAGGTGTGGATTTGAAATCGCCCGTTTCCTCGCCCGTTGCGAATCGTACCGCCAGTTCGGCCCCCCGCTCGATGCCTGCCATTGCGACGGAACTGCTGCAATTGGCGTTTGACGTAGCGCGAGAGTCCTCGGTTTCCTCCGCTGCAGAGCTCGCGTTGAATCGTCTGATGACCGCGACAGGTTGCCAAGCTGGTGGCGTTATCAAGCTCTCGCAACCAAGCAATACTGCAGGCCCGATCCATGCAAAAGAAAGCCAAATCCTCGCAGCCGTTCAACGACAAGGCAAAGCTTATCACCCTGTCGCCGAAACCCTCGTAGCAAATGTACTGCGCGACGACACTGCAATACTTGCTCGCAACGTAGGTACCGACGCCAATTTACTAGGAAGCTCCATCGCCTCTACGTCGCCATCGAGCGCCAGCCACATCATGTCCACGTCGAGCGTCATCGTCGCCCCGATGCGAATTCAAGATCAGACGTTTGGACTGATTCACCTCTATTCGCGGACGGGTGAACCTGACTTGACTCCGGACGATCTCGAAATCACCCTCGCGGTTGCAGACGTACTCGCAGTAACGCTAGACAATCTGAGCCGGCAACAATCTCTCGAGGTAAAGCTCAAATCGTCTCGCAATCGAATCTCGGAATTGGAACAACAGCTGGGCCAATCCGCGGAATGGATCGGACCATCACTAGCGCTCAAACAAATTCGGGATCAAGTACAACGCGTTGGCCCAACCCATGCAACGGTTCTGATCCGCGGTGAAAGCGGAGCAGGAAAAGAGCTGGTGGCTCGCGCTATCCATGACTATAGCCAAAGATCCAACGGACCCTTTGTAGCGTTGAATTGCGCGGCACTCACTCCCACATTGCTCGAAAGCGAACTGTTCGGCCACGAAAAGGGGGCCTTCACCGGAGCAACCGATCGCAAGATCGGCAAGTTCGAACAAGCTAGCGGTGGCACGATCATGCTCGATGAACTCGGCGAAATGAGCCTAGAGATCCAAGCAAAATTCCTGAGAGTCCTGGAAGGGAAAGCCTTTGAACGTGTTGGGGGAAGCAAACCGGTGCAGGTAGATGTTCGCGTCATCGCAGCAACGAACCGCGATTTAGAACAAGCCGTGAGCGACGGTCAGTTTCGTTCCGATCTCTACTTCCGGCTCCGCGTCATCGAACTCCGCGTTCCTGCACTCCGGCAACGCCCCGAGGACGTGATGCCGTTAGCGGAACATTTTCTGCAACAGTTCCGATCGCGATCAGGGCACGGTCCTTCTGGATTTAGCGATCGAGCTAAACAGGCTATGCTCACCTACCAATGGCCCGGAAATGTTCGAGAGTTGCGAAATTGCGTTGAACGCGCATACGTGCTTGCATGCGGTCCATTAGCCGAACCAGAAGATCTTGCGCTATCCTATCTGCATGTCCCTGGACAAGAGCATTCCAATGAGCCAAAACCATTCGCGACATCCTATCAAGAGAAAACGATCGATGCTCTTGAACAAGAGCACATAGAAGCAACTCTTGCGTACACCGGTGGCCAAAAGAATAGAGCTGCCGCTATATTGGGTATCGAACGATCTACGCTCGATCGCAAACTGAAGCGATTCCAAGGATAGTCATACTGCATTGCAACGCTGCGAAACGAAAAGATACGCTATCAGAAGAACGGGCATTCTCTGCCACGGAATTCAGAAGCTCGGTTTCCAAAACCATTGTGTAGGCGCCTCTACGCTTGCCGCCATGGAACGTTCAATGTCTGCCATTCCCGGATGGTCCGTATAGAAAACAGCAGTGGGATTGATGCCTGCTGCTCGGTTTCCATCAATCCGTTGGCGAATCGAGGCGAGCGTGCTCAGCGAGGGCAAAAGGAATAGCCAAACGAAGGCGATCAAGCATATTGCAGCCAGAAAGCACGCCTGGCCTCGGGCTCGGTTTGTCATTTGGAAAGCAACTCATTGGCTGCGTTTGGAAATATTTTTGAAAACATCAGCCACGCCATCAAGAACGAAAGACACAAATTCAAGATTTGCCCGCAGACATAAAGAATGACCGGTTTTCCAGATGCCAGCATCTTGGTGTATTCGCGGAAGTTGCTTTCCAATCCAATGCTGACGAATGCCAGGCAAAACATCCATTCGCGAACGGACTTTGTCATGCCGTCCACAATGCTTGTCACCCATGTCTTCCCCTCTATGCCCTGGGATTGAAGCCACGACAGCACGAGGGAAACAGCCAAAAACCCAAGCGTAAACTTGGGGAAACGTCGCCAGATCTCCATCGCACTAGGGCGAGACCCGTCGTCGCGTGGCTCGACGAAAGATACCCAGTAAACGGCAACCGCAAACGCCACGACACCGATCAAAATGTTTTGGATCATCTTTACCGTTGCAGCCACATCTTTCGCAGTGCTTCCAACCAATTCGCCCGCGGCGGCAACTGCGCCGGTCGAATCGATCGTCCCTCCCATCCACGCTCCGCCGATGACCTCACCCATCCCAGACGCACGGACCACAAACGGCTGAACCACCATCATCAGCACCGTAAAGATTAGCGATAATCCAATGGCTAACGACAACTCTTCTTTCTTTGCACGACAAGCTGCAGCGGTAGCAACTGCAGCAGAAACTCCGCAAACCGACATGTCAGCAGAGATGACCAAGTTAAGAGACTTGGAAGGAATCTTGAGAACGTATTGCCCGAACAAGTAAGTGGAAATGAGCACAACGGGTGTGACGACCCAAGATACAAAGATGCCGGGAAGCCCCAGGGCAAGCAATTTGTTAAACAAGACTTCCGCACCTAACAAGACCAGCCCCGTTTTGATGTAGAACTCGGTTCGAGTCGCTTCTGATAGCCACTTGGGTGTACCGATGGTGTTGCTGATCAGCAAACCGAGCAACACAGCCCACAGCGCGTACTCAAGATTGTAGTGCTTGACTACTTCCTGGCCCGCAAGCCCATACGAAACGAGGGCAAGTCCGAAAACACCAGCGAAACCGGCGGAGAATTTCCACGGGGATCGGCCCTGTAGTGCTGATACGATTGCAAAAGCAGCGAGAAAGCATAGAAATGTTGCAAGGAGGGGAATTGCGATAGACTTGTCGTTTTTGAAAAACGCGTCGCGAGGATCGTCCCTCCATTCTCCCGGTCGAACCAGCCAACTTTTCAGTGGCATGGCCGCCATTTTGCTTTCGATATCTTTCTGTTGCTTTAGAAGGTCTTTGCGTTCTGCTGCGTAGGTATCTGCACTAGGATCAAGCTGCTTGAGTATCGACTTGGACGCTTGATGATCCTTTGCCATTTGCGAGGAGTCGACAGGACGAGACAACCATGCGGTCACGGCCGCAATCAATATGATCAGCGTCCCCAGTCCCATCGCGAGAAAATCGTCCACACGATACCAAGGCACTGAGGGAGATGCTTCTACAGAAAGGTTTTGCTCCTTATCAGTAGCGTTAACAGTCGGTTGCGAAGTCATATGCTTATCTTCAAAACTAGCTTTGGTAAATGGTGCCCATCGCGGGCATCAGTTGCCTTGGTCGTTGGAATCCACACGGCGGATCGAAATGGTAACTGTCAACGCGTTATTTTTTTTCGCTTTTAAATCCAGCCTTGACCAATTCTTCGTAGCCCGGTTTTAAAGGGCGCACATCGTATTTGTATCCCGCGATAATCTTGCCTGCTCGCAGAGAGCGGTAACCGACTGCGCAATAGGTGTACACGATAATGTCCTCAGGAAGTTTTTCTCGAAGCTTTTTTTCATCTGGCTTGTCTTGCAGTTCCCGCCAAGGCAACAAAACAGCCCCCTCGACGTGTCCCGCGTTCCACTCCACCAATTCTCGTACGTCTACCAAAACGGCTTTCTTTTTCTCAACCAGCTCTTTGACCTTTTCGAGCGAATCGGTGGTGTGTTTCAGATCCGATTCGTCTCGATCCGCCTTGGATAGGGTGTCCGCACTGGATACGGAGAGAGTTAGTACGGTTACCAACATGAAAAAACCCATTACCAATCTCTTAATCATCATTCTCTCCTTTGGTGGACCTCAAAAAAGCCTTGTTTGCCCCATGGGCTCAACGCTACGCCTCGCCGTTAAACGCCACTGGCGTCACGAGTGTACTCCATTCTGCTCAGCAAATGAATGTATGCTCGCCATCTCTATGGTTGGGACAACCCAGTAAATTCCCTCGACACACCGAACGCGTTCCCACTCTGGATAGGGATAGCAAAGTACCTTGGAGAGATTCCTTCCAAAATGGACAAGATTTTTGAGGGATCCATCGGCTATGGGTAACTCCCTTGTAGAGTATGTTTTTGCAGCAAATTACCGGGGAGAGCAATCGATTTGGACCTACAAGAGAGTATCGACCGATTTGCCTTTCCTCTGAC
>CAIXME010000249.1 GCA_903920425.1 uncultured Pirellula sp.
CCCTCCCCATCCGAATCGGTCGGACGAACGGCGGGGGAGGGAATTTCCGCAAAGCGTTTCAATCTTATTACTTATCGCTCAACGCTCAAAGCTCACCAATCAGTGCGTGTTGCGCTTCTCAATTCGCTTGTCAATCAATGCAGACACGCGATCGGCGACGCGTTCGACAAGAGCTCCGATGCTGTCGCCACGGTCTTCGATGACCAAGCTGGATTCGTGGGCCATGTGCACAACGACGCGACAGACTTTATCGTTACCGCCCCGGTTCGGGCCGTTTTGATCTGCAAAATAGACGTGAACTTGTTGACTTCTTCTTCCCAATCGTTCGACCGCCAATTCGACGCGGTCCGAAATCCAACTTCGCAATCCACTAGTTAGCGCCACCCCGTTACTACGAATCGAAATACTCACGATACTTTCCTTTGGTCGAGTGAAAACCGTTCCGAAACAGGACTATAGCTATACTACGCCGCGATCGGCTGCCGATTAGCCTGATAAACCAGCATCGACCCATTAGAAAAATCAAACGATCCCATGGAATGGCTGAATTACCACCATTTGCTCTACTTTTGGGTCACGGCACGTGAAGGGAGCATGGCCAGGGCGGCTAGCCAATTGCACGTGACCCCTGCCACGCTGAGCGTACAGATCCGCGAACTTGAGCGATTCATGGGTCATCAGCTTTTTCGCAAATCCGGCCGCGGGCTGGCTTTAACGGAGACCGGAGAGTCGGTTTACCGATACGCGACCGATATTTTTGCGACCGGCGAAGAGATGATCAACGCGATCCGCGGCAACCCCACCGGGGCACCGATGTTGTTTCGCGTCGGAGTCAAGGACGTTATGCCCAAGGTCGTGGCGTTCAAGTTTTTGCAGCCCGCGTTAGAGATGCGCGATCCGATGCGATTGGTATGCCGCGAAGGAGATCTAGAGCTGTTGGTCAGCGAGCTTAGCGTGCATCGCTTGGATGTCGTGTTGTCGGATACACCAATAGACCCAACCTACAAAGTCCGCGCGTATTCGCATTTGCTGGGCGAGTCGGCCGTCACGTTGTTTGCGTTACCAGAAGTAGCCATGGAGCTGCGAGATGGTTTCCCTGGATCGTTGAATCAAGCTCCGTTTTTGTTGCCAACGACGGGAACGGTGTTACGTCGTTCGTTGGACCAATGGTTTGCAGAGCATAACATCAAGCCGGAGATACGAGGCGAGTTCGACGACGCAGCCATGCTGCAGATCGCAGGCAAGTCCGGGCTAGGGATCATCGCCATGCCAACGATCATTTCAAATGAAGTACGAAGCATGTACGGGCTAGAGGACATAGCCCAATTGCCGATAGTAGAAAGGTTCTACGCACTATCAGTAGAAAGAAAGCTTAAGCACCCCGCAGTGGTAGCGATGAGTAAGACGAGAGGGGAGGCTAATGGGTAAGGCTAAAGACTTAAGGCTTAAGGCTAAAGGTTAACAGCCGGTTTCGCATCGCCCGATGGGCGATGTGGTTTGGGTATAAACCATCATCATTACCCACATCTTTTTTGTCTTGCTCCCCTCGCCGCGAAGCGGGCGAGGGAGGAAAAATGGAATACTCGCCAGGTCCAACTTGTGGGTAAAGACGAGGCTTCCAGCCTCTGTCTTAAAAGTGGCATA
>CAIXME010000250.1 GCA_903920425.1 uncultured Pirellula sp.
GACCGCAAGTACTGATCTAGCTGCAGGTTATCTGATTCGAGTCGTCGAATACGATCCAAACTTGCTTGCAATCGTGCGTGTTCGGCGCAAATCTGATCAGCCGTACACTCGGCACGTCGTCGATTTTGTTTTAGCAAGTAAAGAATGACAACAACGAGCGATAGTCCAGCAACGGTTGAGACTAGATTCACCACGAGCGACTTAGAATAGGTGCATGCGGCGATCAACATCAGCATTACCGATGCTAACGCAATTCGGTCGCTAACCTTCTGGTGCCGAGTTAAGGATGCTGTTTCCATACGTTTCTCGATGTGAACTTCCTCTAGCAAATTAGGGGATTTAACTTCATTCTTATGCTGTACGGTCATCGATCAGACTGGCTGATTTGCGATCACCGTGCGACTTGGCCTCAGAAAGACTTGGCTTCGAACAATGAATCGAAGGGCTGAGTTGGGAATCTCAGTAACAGGGACGCAAGCTCATGATTCCACCAACTGGAAATTGAACTCAAGTCCTTCTCGTGGAAACGTTGAAAGGATGTCCTGCTCTGAACCGAGTTGGAAAGAATCATATCCACCGGAAAATCGACATCGGTTACGCTGCTTCTGGTTGCATCGAACGCCAAGTAGGCCAGTGCGAGCGCGCTTCGGATCGGAGTTTCGAAACACAAAAGTCGATCGAGAATCGGTTTCGCATAATGGGTTCTTCCGATAATGAAATACGGAGATTCTTCGCTCGAGTCGATCCAATTCCCTTCAGGATAGATATAGAACATTTTTGGAGACGAGTCGTTTTCTAACTGTCCGCCGAGAATCGCATGTAGATTGAATGCGTAGTTGCTGGCTGCTAAAGAACTGCCGTCCTCGGATCGAACCCGTCGGAGTTGCTCTCCAAAACAATTGGCTAAGCTAAAGAGGTTTGTATGCTTTTGAGCTTCCAGCTCGGATTCTTGTTCGAAATACAGTACCGCTTTATCACGAATTGATCGTAAACCCGATGTCATTAACCACCAATGACGTGTTTCTTTTGTTGAGAACGATAGCTTCGACTTAACGACATGCTCGTCCCCCTTTACGATGCGTGTATCCCCCAAAGCAATTAGTCCTTCTCGAACCCTCAACCCTACGCAAAACGTCATTTTGCACTCACATTAATTTCCAGCGTTTGTTATTCAGGTGAAGTTAAAAGCAACTCTCGGGCCAAACTATCCTGACCTACGACTGACCGGGGCGCGAATAAATTTGGAGAATGGGGATTTCTTCAACGTTGGCTTGATAACTGCTCTGGGGAATGACTGGACTGTGGAAATCGCTACGGCGTGGGAACGTCCAGTTCACAGGTCAGAAACCAGTACAAGTAGGAAACAACTGTGGCAACCCAGACAGCAACAAGAATTGAAACACGCCAAATTGAGCTGAAGTCCCGACCAAGTGGTGTTCCGACTAAGGACAATTTTCGGCTAAGCGTTGGATTCATTGAACCACTTGCGGAAGGTGAGTTCCTCGTGCAAAACGAATGGATGTCAGTCGACCCCTACATGCGAGGTCGAATGAAGGACACCGATAGTTACGTAGCTGCGTTTCAAATCGATAAGCCACTTGAGGGTGGCTGCATTGGGAAAGTGATTGAATCGCGGAACACCAACATTGTTCAGGGCGATTACGTTTTAGGGAGCCTTGGATGGCGTGAGAAGTGGAAGTCGTCAGGCAACGGAGTCACGAAAATTGACTCCAAAATGGTTCCGTTACAGACCTATTTGGGTGTTTTGGGAATGACGGGGATGACCGCCTGGGCTGGACTGACACGCATTGCGAAGTTGAAGAGGGGAAGTACCGTCTTCGTTTCGGCCGCATCGGGAGCCGTTGGCTCTGTCGTTTGCCAGATTGCCAAAGCGATGGATTGCCGAGTGATCGGCAGCGCAGGTTCGCATGAGAAAATCGAATGGCTAAAACGAATGGCACATGTTGATGAAGTCCTCAACTACAAGGAGGTCGACAACTTGTTGAATGAGCTCGGACGGCATGCGCCGAACGGAATCGACGTCTATTTCGACAACGTGGGTGGCGAGCACTTGGAAGCTGCACTCGATCACATGACGGTGCATGGAGTGATAGTTTCATGCGGAATGATCTCGACCTACAACGAAACGGAACCATCTGCGGCTCCTCGCAATCTGTTTAAGATTATTGGCAAGCGAATCAGGTTGGAAGGGATGTTGGTTAGTGACCACATGACGGAACGCGAAGCTTTCATTCGTGACATGACTGGTTGGATTGCGTCAGGTCAGATTGTTTGGGAAGAATCGATCTCGCATGGACTCGAGAATGCGCCGTCAGCGTTTATTGGATTGTTCACGGGCGAAAACATCGGGAAAGCTCTTGTAAGGATTTAAACCTGAGTACCGTTATCATGCTTAAACCGAATACGATCGGCTTGTTCGCTATCATGGGCACTGGTTCTATACTCACGAGCCTTCTTCATGAAGACGATGCCTTCTTGCTATGTCAGCCAGACCACATCATCGCTAGAAAGCATTGAAGCGAAACGGATTAAGGAAATTTGGCTTACATCAGCTTCGATTGCAATCGAGGTAAAGGAAGCGACCTTGCTTCAGCAGACGAGTTTTTGTGTAGCAACTCGCGAGCTTCCTGGAACGTAGCCGCAGTTCAAGTGTTACCAATTGTTTCATTGCGGCAACGGACGACGTAGTTCATCGTTCTTCTCGTCCTCATCCCAAGCATGAGGACGATAGCTCTCGGGAGCTCCCGTTACAACAAACCAGACTCGTTCGCATTCCTTAGGCAGTTGGAATTCGATCGCCGCACTTGCATCGCGATGCATGGTTCCATAGCGTCTGCGACCATCCTTGGCCAATGCAACAAAGCCGTATCGCCATCCAGGTTGAACGCCTGCGGGCGTTGGGTTATCGTGTGGTGGGGCTTGATGCCACGAAACTCAAGGCTGACTATACCTGGGTTGTCGGGGCCGACTGTCGACGGGAGTGACGACTCCACAACGTTATACCCAACAGTCCCGGGACAGCGGCTATAGCTAACTCTCATGAAGCCGTTGTCACTTGGTTCAACACTGTGCGTGTAATCGCCAATGTAAGGTTTTCCGAGTTCACGCAGTACTTTGCCTTGCTTGACTTTTCTGGATAACCATGGAGTGCCCGTTGCAATGCACCATGCCAAGTTGCCCCCCAAAAAACTTTTACCTACCTTCGTTGATGCGATGATATTGCAAGTTTCGTCGTGACGTAAGACACCCTCAACTACGACAGGTCGCATTTCAGGATTTTGCGATATCAGGTCGCAAATATTGATCGGCTTGATGCGAGGGGGCCTCAAGTCTGGATCGTCCACTAGCTTGATTTGTCTAATGTCGTTCAGGCTGTTACCTCTTACCTTACTGCCTTAAATGCTGCTCGATCGTCGCCATCGAATGAGAGAAGAGACCACGCCTTGAACTTGCTCAGTGTCCGATGTGTACCATCTAGTGATAGCGGTCCAGCATTGCCACTGAATACCGTCAACAACTCACTGCTGTCGTCCGCTGTAACAACCTTTGCGGATGTGCCATGTATCTTGCCTGGTCGTGTCCATTGGATGCCGTCGTGGCAAGTCCACCCAGTCGGATGCAAGATCGATTCCCAGGCCGTCCGATTATTGAACGCCGTAACAACAGGGTGAACCGATCCGGGATGGGTAACCGTAGTGCGAGTGTATTTCTCGAAGAGCTTACGGGTGAATGCCGCGCCGCGTAAGTCGGATTTACGCGCAGCTCGCCATAGTTCGCAGCGTTCCTCTGGCGTGATCCGTGGTATTTGCGGTAGATACGTGCCACTGTACTTTACATAGGGCAGTCCGGATTTATGCACAGCACATGGATTGCCTTCGGCGACGATGAGTCCACCTTCGCCTTTGGTCTCAATGAGAGTCTTCTTTTCTCGGCGCTCCGAATCGCAAGCGATCTTGACGTTTCCACCAATCTCGTTGCAGCGAAACAACACATGCCATCCGCCGCCGCCAGTCTCGACTATGGGTAGACGTCCAACGATCGAATTAACTTGCTGTCGCCACGGTTCAAACAAACGGCCGTCGTCAAAAGCGAGACCTCTAAAACGCCGCTGATGAGTCCATAAACTAACCCAATACCATGGCAACCAAGCGAGAACCACTCCGAAAGTTCATCATCGTTGGCAATACGACTGTGGTACGGCTTCCAACTGTCCAATGCTGGCCCCTTACTACCGTCCAATCGTATTGGAAAAATACTGATTCCGGCATCTCGATACTCCGTTGCGAGTCTATGCACCGCGCCCGTTGGTTGGCAGCATGTTGGGATTCTATCGTCATACTTTTTATCATTTAGAGAAACCTTCTCAAAGAACACGCGGATAGAAAAACGCGGTGCCGGCGTGCCACGTTTGTCGTTTAACCAAACTGGTTTGGCGTTGGCCGCTTGTTCAGCTTTGACGCAATCTCTTGTTTTGCTGCGTTGCCTCTCTTGAGTAGCCAGCGGCCTAATTCGCCTTCGGCGATTGGCCAGGTCGGGCGTTTGGATTGAAGTCGCTTCCGCGACACGTTTGGTCACAGGGTAAATCCGCCTTCTCCAGCAAAAACTAAAAACGAGCGAGAGAACAACATCATCTGCAACCAAATCTGCGAACAGCGCTGCATGTCACCTTGATCAATCTTGAAATCCACTACTCAGTGTGTACGGTCTATATTCGCAAGTCGAGCGAAGATGGACTAGAGCAAGATTCTAATTCGATTGAGGCACAGCGTGAGGCGGGTAGTCCGAGTTGCAGCACTGTGAGCAATCTGTACGGACAACGTCTCAAGAAAGGTTTGCAAGGTTTTCTTTGTTGCAGACGTTTTGAACGGATACTCGTCTACCCCTAGAACCACTCATCTCTCCAGCAATCTGGCGAAAACGAAACCAAGAATCATCAAGATCGCTAATGATTCATGGCGTTGCATGGCAGACGTTGCAAACCGAGGTTTGGATCACCGATGGTGTAGCGGAAGCCATCGAAACTAGAAGTGGGGTAGTTATGACGGATGGACTCACTAGGTTGGCTGCTAGGTAGTTAGAAGAAATACGTTCGAAGGCGGATTCGCATTCAAGGAACGAGTCGACAATATCGGGATCAAAGTGCTTTCCCGATCCTTGTAGTATTATTTGTCTAGCAGCCTCGTGTGTCATCGGGTCTTTGTAGGGCCGGCGCGATCGCAGGGCATCATACACATCGGCCACGGCTACGATCCGGGCAGAGATTGGGATTTGAGAACCAGCTAGCTGGTATGGATATCCACTGCCGTCCCATTTCTCATGGTGGTAAGCGCAGATCTCTTTGGCGAGCGAGAGGAAACCGTCATTTCCTAATCGTTCCTCAATCGCATTCAAACAATCCTCGCCAACCTTTGGATGGATCTCAATGATTTTCCGTTCTTCCGCTTCTAATCTGCCTGGCTTTAATAGCACTCGATCAGGTACGCCAACCTTGCCAATGTCGTGCAGAGAAGATGCAAGGCCGATGGAGTCTACCAGCGGCGAATGTGAATTTCCGGCTCGTCTTTCGACGGTAGCCGCTAACTCAGTTGAAAACAAGCTGATACGTTCTAAATGCTCTCCTGTATCGCTGTCTCGCGATTCAGCCAGCTTCGCAAGTCCGAAAATCACGGCATCGCGAGTTTTGGTCAACGCACGGGTTCGGTCACGAACCGTCTGTTCAAGTCCCTCATTGATAATCGCTAATTCGTTTTCATAACGCTTGATGATCGCAACACCAACCTTGGTCGTGATGATAATCATCGCGAGGCCGATAACGAGGCCAACGTAGCCCAGTGGCGTTAAGATTCTAGATACGGCCTGCTGAGTCGAGGCTTCCGCTTGATGCACGAGCAAGACCCCGTTGATTTGAGGGAGTACCGCTGCGGAAACAATTTCAGTTCTAGTTCCTGCACCAACAAGGCCAGTGACCACCTCAATTTTTGTTTTGTCAAAATCTCTAATTGCTGCAAGTAATGTGCTTTTGCAGGAGTCCTGCATTTCGAGTTGTATTTGGCCAACGCTTGAATTTCTCAGTCCGGGGCTGGTTCGCATTTTGGGATGGCAAAGTAGCTTTCCCGTTTCAGAACTAGCAATACAAAGGTAACCATCGTTTGGAAGCTTTGCGTCTTCGACGATCGTTTGCAACCGCCCCCAATTTTCGTCGCCAAATTCAACGGGAGCAGATTGAACACTTGCTAGAACGCGTCCCATTTGTTCCGCGATGAGTTGATTCTCAGCGATAATTTGTTCACGAATAAGTGCTCCCAACTTGATCTTGATCCACCCACTAAAGCAGACCAACGCGATCGCTAACAAAACAACTTGGGTCCCAGCCAACCACTCAACAAGTTGCGATTTGCTTCGAAGTTTTAGGAACGAAAAAGAGGGTCGTATCACTTGTCCAACACCTCTACCACTTCCCAAAGCGATTTATACGCAGCCATGCCAACAGAACCGACCGTCGAGGCACATACGACGATAATCAACGCAAGCATTACAGCGTATTCGACAGCAGTCGGGCCAGATTCTTCTGTGAAGAATCTGCGAATGGTTGAGAGAATATTCTTTCTCATGTCGCGAGGAGGTCATTAAGCAAGCTTAACCGAACTGAATCGGCAGAATCGATAAAGCACGCCGAACCGAACGAAATACCTTATCGCAAAAATCGATGCGTTGAAGGTTAGGTCACGAAACCTTGCATGCAAAAGAATCATAAAAGATTTCTGGGAGTCATTCTCAAAAAAGCTTTCGCAACCGTTGGGCATCAATTCTTAGGCCAATCCGGTAATTCCTTCTTCTTAACCACATTGGCCGTGTGTTCCTTGTAGTGAGCTTCCATTTGCTTGAGCAAAGCTTTCGGAGTCCAGAAGGCGCTGCCTTTGGCGGTCTTGTTAAGATCCATCCCGTTGAGTAAATAGGCAAACCGTCGAGTGAATGATTCCACTCGCTCCATTTGCTTGGACTCTTCCAGGCCAGTCCAGTCTTTATGTGCGGGGCGATAGTCGGGTGGCATCTGCTTGGGATTGAGATCCAAAATCGGTATGTTCGAATCCATGGCATGATAGATCTGAGAAAAAAAGAGTAATTCACGACCCATCATGTGCTCCGTGTTCCATCGTGGTGTATGCGTTCCATTGCTGGGCCGAAAATTCAACTGGTTCACGGAAAGTTCTTTGAACACAGCCCGCGATGATTTGCACGCAGCCTCTTTCTTGTCGAACAAATCCGCAAGGGCTGCGTCCATCGACCAAGGGTTTTCGCCCAGCTTGACCCACTTGGATGTGCTTGTGGGCCCCGACCGGGAAACCGATAGCGTGTTGTGTGCGATAGGCTCCACGAAAGCATCTCCAACTTTGTCGAACTTCACTGCGCCTCGAAGTACCATCACTCGCGGCTTAAGTAATCCTCGAAGCGTTTCGAAACTCGCTGGATCTGCAATCGTATCATCGATCAAAAAAGCGTCGATGGTTTGTATCTCTTTCGGAAGATCTTTAACCTCTTTCAGAGCTGCTAGAAGATCACCAACTGAATTCTTGTTGCTATCAAGAATCGCCACTCCATCTACAAAAAGCACATTAACGAAAAGCGATTTTTGAGTCGCTTCATTCTTTAGAGCAACGCGTGAAAACCGGATCGAGTTGAGCGATGGGTTGGGACATTCGCTCATGGGCTTGAGCATTGCGTTGGGTTCATTCGGCTTTCGGTCAAGCACCAAGCTGTAACTCTCGGAAGCTTCCCAGTAATCGTCTACGAACTCAACATCTGCTAATCTTGGCAAGGCCGCTCGGTTCCCAGCGTCCACTCCGATGGCTACATGTATATTCCACATCGATTCAATGCTGAAGCAACCACCCGGCCAATACCGAATGGCAACCGGATCGCCATCGTTGGCGTTAGCTGGTTCCGCTAGAACGAACAAAAGAAAAATCCCGAGCATGGAATGAGCAACTGAAATCATGATTCGACGAACATCATTTTGTTTAGTCATTGGAGGTTCATTCATTGTCATTATCTCTTGAGTTTTCCTCACCAAGCCTAGCACCTAATCGGCTATGGACCATTTCTGCAGTGCACAGCCTCACGAGCGATGATTCTACTCGAGCTTGAACTTAAAGTGTGTCGCACTGAGCGCTCGTTTCTTGCGTTGCTTCTTTAAATTGATTTCGATAAAGCAAATTTGCCTTATTTTTCCCGACGGATTATCCACTCAAACTGGAATCAATTCACGCTAGCCCCCGTGACCTCCCGTGTACCTGGGAGGTCACATGAAATGCAATTTGAGGCAGTTATTGGTTGCTTCGCGCTCGAAGTATCACGCCGGCTGATCGACAGGTCCAGAAGACCTCGTCTCCAAAGAGCGAAACAGTCACATCGTAGGGTTCTGGGTCACCGGAATTGATTACCACGGTTTCGTCGGTGCTAGGCGTATAGCGTACGACTCGATTGCGTCCGCCGTTAGTGCCTGAGACACCTGGTGTCGGTACTTCTGTCCAATAGAGCCGACCGTAAAGATCAATGTCCAAGCCCATCGGACTATCGAGACCGCTTTCAACAACTGTGATTTCTCCGCTTGTGTTTCGCATCAGAATGACGCCTGCGGTTCGGCATGTCCAGTAAACAGTTCCATCCAATCCTACTGCAATGTCAACTGGTTCCGGTTCGCCCATGTTCAGAGGGAACGAGAAGTAGGATCTTAGAAACTGAATCGCGACTTTCACGTCATTGCTACCGCCCTCTGTTCCAGGAATTCCGGGTGTTGGTATTTGCGTGAAGAAAATGAATCCTGGTGCAAACAAGGGGACATCGATACCAACGGGCGACGTGAGATTCCGCAATAGCACCGACTGAGTACCAGTGCCAAATTGCGTTCGTCGAACGATTACACCGGCGGACTCACAAGTCCAAAATACATTCCCATACAGATCCGTCGAAATGTTTTCTGGGTTTGGATCGCCTGCCGAGACGACGACCGATTTCTTGCGGTTCGCGTTCAATCGAACGACGCGATTCGCGCCTCCACCTGTACCTGGTGTTGGGATCTCTGAATAGTAGAGATTGCCATAGACATCCAGGTTGATTCCGGAGGGTTTTTGCAAACCGCTAATGACAAGATCCGTTTTGAAAGACTGAGCGACTGCAGTGTTGCTTGCTGAAAGAGGCAAACAACTGAAGCACAAAATGGCAATGAAAGACTGTGCACGACGCAACATTTGAAACTCCGATCGTCAGGACGGGAAAACTAAAGTTATCGGCGTTCCGAATGAGGAACAGACGCCGAACGTTGCATCTGTTTTAGTACAAGTATGCACAAAACTTTGTACGCAAGCTCACAGAGAGTGAAAGCGAGCAAGAAATCGGAATTCGCTTGTCAAGCGGCAACTCGACTTATTCCAATCCGAAGCAATAGAAAGTTAGCAAGGGATGATTCCTAACGTACCTTGCTTGCGTTTTGGGTTAAGACGGATAACTTTCATGCTACCGCTCGCCTAAATGTGCTTCGACATGAGGTCGGCGATGGCCAAGAATAATCGATGAATTGGACGAGAAAAAGCCCGTCAAAACGCAATTGGATAGGAGTTTCTCTCGCGAATGATACGGGAAGGTGTATCCATAGCTTGACTTCAATTCCCAATCCTCTTAAAGCCTCCGAGACTCAATTTGAGTCAGCGCAAGCTACGAGCCCCAAATGATCAAAGCGCCTCGTCGAAAATCGGTACTTTTTGCCGCCTTCCCGCACATCAAGTCCATTCGTCAACTTCTCAAAGTTGGGTTGCGGTTCCTATGGTACCTTTGAGGAAGTGGGTAGTTTCTGCAATGCATCAAGCAGTTTCTGTGGATCGAGCCGCTCGCGATAGTCGGGGTTACTATGCGCAAAAACGACACCGCCAGTTTGGTTCACGATGTAGATCGCTGGGATAGGAAGTGCATGATGCTGGAATCCTGATGCTTTTTCCAAATCGATTCCAAAGCCTTTGTACTTCGAAAGAGTTTGGGCATCGACCCGAAACGCAAGACCAAAAGCGGAGCTCGCCAACACCTGTGCGTCGGAGTAGAAAGGAAACGGAACACTGCTTTTGTTGTGATTGCTTTCTGAGTTAGCGAGGTTGTCAGGGCTGACCCCAATCATCTCCGCACCAAGCTTCTGAATCTCAGGGTAAACTTTGATCAACTGCTGAGTGTGTCTTGTACAGATGGGACACCAGCCACCCCGAAAGAAGACGAGTACCAACGGCTTGTCACGGTAAAGAGTAGAGAGCTTGACAGCTTTACCATCCAGTCCCGTCAACTCCACATCAGTAACAATTGCGCCGACCTTCAATGGCTGGGTTGCTTTGGCGTCGTCGGCAATCGTTGGCTCCTGAGCTCGCAGCCAATTGCTCTGCAATAGACACAACAAAAACAAAAATCCACAAAAAGCTAAACGTCGCATTTTTCTAATCCTCATTCTGTCAAAAGTTCATCAACAAGTTTTTCAATAGTTTTATCGCCCGTGGCTCCTTGCCAATTCAATTCGCCTTGCCACCAATATCGAATGTATCCGTTTTTGTCAACGATATAGACAGTCGGCCACATGGTGTTTCCCCAAGCGTTCCAATTAGTGCTCTTTAGGTCGATCAAGACCGGAAATTCAAATCCGTTCTTTGTTGCTGCTTGCTTTACGAGAGTTGGGTCGCGTTCCGCTGGTGTTTCCGGTGTTTGAATGCCAATCACAGTGACCCCTTTCTTCGAGAGAGTCTTGTGCCAACGCTTGTAATGCTCGAAGTTTGCCACGCAATTGTGACATTGAAAGGCATAGAAGTGAACCAAGACTACTTTGCCTCGCTCGGATTCCAATAAGGCTCGTCCGCTCCCAACCCATTCGCCAGAATCCGAAAGCTCCGGTGCCAACGGGTAGATGCGCTTCAACGACATTGTGTCGAAAGATTCTCCGATCAACTTCCCCAAAGCTTGTCGGTTCGAAGCGGTAAGAAGTCCATTGACTACACGTTTCTCTTCGTCCCGAGCGGATTGTACTTGCTTCTCAAGATCTGGGGCGCCACCTGACTTCGTGGCGAGCTTCCTCGCAAGTGCGTCGGTCTCAATAAATGCTTTTCTAATGGTAAGCGACTGTTCATCATTAAGCCCGACTGCTTTTGCAATCTCGGGACGAAGGAGCGAACGGGTCCCTTGGGATTGTACTTCAATCTCACGAAGTCGACTAAGCTTTGCAGGCGTCAATAAGGGTTTGAGAGCATCGAGTAATCTTGCTTCCAGTCCTTTGATTGCCTCCACTTGGTTTGATTCAGGAAGATTACGAGCAGGCCACCAGACGCGATCTAGATCTTTGAGAATGACCAATAGTCGCTTATCGCCTTCTAGCCCGAGCTCACGTTGTACTTCAGATGTATGGATTAGCTTTAGCAAGTTTTGCGGTACGATTGCTTCCGCTTCGTCGGTTTGAGCCAAAGCGACAGACGTTGCTAGGCAAACAACTGCCAGCACAATCTGCTCAAGAACACTTGTGAATCGAAATAAACTCATCTCTATGCCTCACAGGAACTAAAAAATGGAAAATGAGAACTTGGCAAAAATAAAACTACTTCTCGGGCGAATCGAGAATCGTCAGTACAACCGACTTAGCGTCCCTGATGGTCATTCCTCCTTTGATCATCGAGCGAATTCCGCTGATACATGTCGTAAGGTACTTGCAGTTAATATTGGAGAATCCGCAGAATCAAATGGTCCGTTTTTCACCCCTGTTCGTAGAACCTTCTCGAACGCGGCTTGAACCGCAGCCAGTGTACAACGCACCTGCTCGGAGAACTGCGACTTTTGCTGACCAAACTCCACGGCAGAATTCACGATCACGCATCCTTTGGGGGCTCCCAAATCAATTGATCATCCACGCAAATTTCAGTTGGCTGCAGCGTCGCCAACATCGTTTCGGGCCGATTTTTAAAGATCTGAGTTCGTTTGACGCGTCCTCTGAATGTTGTCGTAACCCATAAAACGCTTGCAAGTAGCATTAGTTGAAGCAGAGGTATGTCAACCTCGGTTAGGAGAGCGAATCCGCACAGCTGCCAAATGTAGTCTCTTGACCATAGGCTCGCCTGCGGCAGCCAGACCAACCATTGCCAGGCAACAATTGCCATGACACCGACGAAGCCCGCACCGACCAGGCCAAGCGACAATCTGTATATTCGGGCATTCGACCACTTCCACCTTAAGGGGAAGTAGACCAGGGGGGGGACCAATGATCGCAAGCCATCCAGCGTGCATAGTGACGATCGCTGCGGTTTCAGGCCCGCAACCCCACGGGCCACAAATCGAATGAGCTGTAGCAGAGAGTAGTAACCTTGACTGAAGCGATCCCAGCACAAGTGCCGCCCACACCATTAGAAGCAAGTCGATTTCGCCGAGTCTTACCAACATCATCATGCCCCTTCAAAACTGTCGGAAATTGCGTTACTCCAACGCGCAAAGCTTAGCAATATTGCCGATTAAGCCCGTCTCGCTTTCTTTGCGCCCTAAGACTCTATGTGAGGGAGATGTGGCCGGCGCTGCATCATTGCGTGCAAAAAGTGTCAAACAACTAAAGCACAACATCGAGTTACCTTTTTTAGGACCAGTTAGAAAATCGCTCTGTATGCAAACTCACAGAGCGGAATTTTTTTCTGGGCACATTCCATCATTACTGCAACTCCACAGGTGCGTGCATTGCGAGCGACCAGACGATTGCTAAGGTTGCAGGGGCCTGCTACTTTAACTTGGAATCTGCACAAACTCGTTCCACTCAAAACTACGATTGAATCACATCCGGAGAAGCTGATGCAAGACAAGCCGATCAAGGTTGACGCGGTGACATGGGTCGACTCCTATGGCGATGCACTCTTTGCGTTTGCATTATCCAGACTGCGTGATCGAAGTTTAGCGGAGGAAGCCGTTCAAGAAACGTTCTTATCGGCTCTTAAGTCTGTTGACCAATATCGGCAAACTGGCTCGGAAGGGGCTTGGTTGATGGGTATTCTTAAACGAAAAGTGATCGATCAATTTCGCGCACAATCCAAACAACCCCTTACGCTCGAGAACGATTCAGCCGTTGAGTCCCTGTTCGACAAACGTGGGAATTGGTCCAAATCGGCAAAAGCAAATGGCTCAATGCGTTTGGACGCGATCGAGCAGGAAGAGTTTAGAGTCGTGTTCCAAGACTGCCTGAAAAAACTCCCGCCCACACAAGCATCCACTTTTTGGCTTCGTGAAGTGCAGCAAGAAAGTGCCGAAGAAGTTTGTAAGGTTCTAGGTATCTCGACGTCAAACCTTTGGGTTTTGATGCACCGGGCGCGGTTAGCGCTGGCTGAATGCATGAAGACTCGGTTGGCAATGGAGAATCAGTGAAGTGTCGCGTTGCAAAGACATTACCAAGCAAATATCGGATTTGACGGAACGGGAACTCTCGTTCTGGCAACGAATGGACCTGCGAACACACTTGATCTTGTGCGGGATGTGCCGTCGATTTCAAGCCAATTTGTCAACCATCCGCAAGTTCGCAAATCGGGAAATGAGTAGCGAGGATCCGTCAGAGAAACCAATGTTGACTTTGGAAGAAAAAACGCGAATCCGTGACGCAATTCGCCGCCAATCGTATTGATTTCTAAAAATTTTCAAAATAGCTGTAAGCCAATCGCACGTCTGCCGTCACTCTCTTGCGTTAGGCTGTCTGGCAACTTGATTCCATGAACTCTGTGATTTCAATGAACGAGCGGATCTGGCTTTTGAAAAACTGCGACTTACTGCAGAAAATGAGCCCAGACCAACTCGATTCGCTTGAGAAGCATTGTCAGCGGCGGAAGTTCGCGGCGGCCTGCCCGATTTACTTGCCATCGGAAAGCGCAGATTCAATCTATTTGGTTGGTAGTGGCTTAGTCAAGATCTGCCATTTGACAGCTGATGGAAAAATTTCGACATTGGCCTTCGTTAAAACTGGCGAAGTATTTGGCGAGTTGGCACTTTTCGATTCTCGTGAACGGGGCGAGTACGTCGAGTCGGTTGAAGCAAGCGTGCTTATTCGCATTCCCAAACAGCGCATACAAGAGTTGATGCATCGTGATTTGGATGTTGCCTTGGCTGTGACAAAACTTGTCGGACTAAGACGGCAGCGGATCGAACGGCGCTTAACTACCCTGTTGTTTACATCAAATCAACATCGATTGAATCATTTACTCCTCGACTTAGCAGAGCAATTTGGCATAGCCATCGAGGGTGGTATTCGGCTTGGCCTCAAACTTTCGCATCAAGAAATCGCAAATCTCATCGGAACCACGCGAGAGACCGTGACTATTCTGATGGGCAAGTTGAAAACGGATGGCTTGATTAGTGGACAGAGACAGACGGTGATCCTGTCCGATATTTCGCGACTGGCCGAGTCGGTTGGTCGAAGTGCATGAAGCCGCACAGATTTTTTGGACCAGCTCTATTCGTCACGACCAATCGTAACTTTCGCTCCGCTACAGGACGCAATTTATTCCAATCACTCGAGATTTCGGCCACGGACTGCGTTGTTTGAATCGTCCGAAGTTTCTCGGCACAGATTGGGCACTTCTTCAAATGCCGTTCAACCTGTGCTCGCTCTCTTACGGAGAGTTTATTGGATGCATAGGTTGGGAGCAGCTTGACCACCTGATCACATGATAGCGTTGTTGTATTTCCACTGAACGGTAATGACAGCCACCCACCCAAGGCAAGTAGCATGACAAGCGAAAGTGGAACTGCCCAGGTCGCTCGTTTTAACGTCTGTTGCCTCTGGGATCGCTTTGCCAAGGCTTGCAGAGTTCCCTTCGGGCAATCTTCCCACTCGTCAGAGCCTACTGAATTCAGATTCATTTGCGTATTCTTTTTGGGCGAAAGGTGACTCGTCAAAAATAAAGTCTCAAACCAAACGAGGCATCAACAAAGGTACTTCATTTTATCGCTGCTTCGATGGCCAAGTGTATGTGCGTTTGCTCACCTATGGTCGGAATGATGAGAAATTTATTTTTATGCAATTCACGGCAAATTGTACCTTGTGTGGGTTCGCTCACACTTGGCGTTTTACTCTGCATCTAGCATCAAGCGAGGCTGCGGCTCATGGTTTGTTCGTAGCATAAACATCTCACATTGATAGGGACATAGAATGGGAAAAATTGGAAAATTTCGAAATTTAATACTCATGATCGCGCTGACAATTGCTTGGTCTAGCCATGCTCAAGCGGCCATCATCTTCGTGACGGTGACTTTTCAAAACACTGCGCCCACAAACAGCGTAGCGTTCGCGCCACTACGAGTTGGATTCAATAATGGCACGTTCGATTCGTTTAATAGTGGTGCTACGGCGACTGCTCCAATCATCTCGATCGCTGAGGGTGGGAGCGGCAGCGATTGGTTCCCGGCCTTTGCAGCGGCAGATCCAACCGCAGTACTTGGAACAGTTGGCGGTGCACTAGTGCCTACTGGAAATGCAGCTGGCGGATTCGCAAGTTCGGCATCTCAGACGTTCATGGTCGATACAAACATCAATCAATTTTTCACGTTTGCAGCAATGGCAATACCCAGCAATGACCTATTTATTGGCAATGACAACCCAGCAGCATTCCGAATACTAGACGCTTCGGGCAATTTGCTGATCAATCAAATCAATCAAACGGCGTCGCAGATTTGGGATGCGAATTCCGAAGTGGCTGATCCAGCCAATGCCGCGTTCGTTGTTGGGGGCGTCAACGGCAATCGTACGCCAGAGAATGGACTTGTTGCATTTGATTTCTCAGAATTGAATGCATTCAACGGATTGACAACTGGCGCTGGCTATACTTTTGATGCTGGCAGTCTAACCGGCTCAACCAACGTCGGTTCGATCTCATTCTCTGTGACAGCCGTTCCAGAACCAAGTTCGGTGGCTTTGGTGGGGCTAATTGGTCTTGGAGTCGTTGTTCGACGCTTTCGGAAAAAACACCCAAAGAGCTGATTGCATAATAAACTTTAAGCTAGACCATGAGCTTGGTACTGCACATCGCAGTTTAAGCGACGATTTGTAGTTGGTCTAGATCGATGAGCAGCGTCGCAACGAGAACTGTTGCCTCGCTGCGATCTCGAAGGTTCGATACGTCAAGAGGACTTTATCCAAGTTCAAAATCAACGGATTCCCAATGCCTTGATACGTGAACTAAGCGTGGTTGGCTTCATTTCGAGTTTCGTTGCTGCTCCGTCATCACCATATATCTTGCCACGAGAGGCTGCCAACGCTGCACGAATGTTGTCTGCCTCGAGAACGCGGAACTCGGATTCAGTGAAAATTCTCTCGGACGTGCTCTCGATTGCTTTTGCCTCCGTCTTCTTCGATGAAGAGCTGGCCAAGTCAAACTTCAAACGACCATCTGTCGCAATGATACATGCCCGCTCTAAAACATGCTGCAATTCACGCACATTACCGGGCCAATCATATCGTTGCAAATCCTGAACATTCGATAAAGTCAGGCGAGGAAGCTTTCTTCCGAGCTGCCTGGCGTAGCGAGCAAGGAAATGCTCTGCTAGCAACGGAATATCCTCGGTCCGTTTGCGAAGCGGCGGCAAATCCATTGGAAAAACACTAAGTCGATAATACAAATCCTGACGGAAGCGACCGGCCTCAGCCTCTGATTTAAGATTGCGATTCGTTGCTGCAATAATGCGAACGTCGACACGACGCGTTCGCTCTTCGCCGATTCGCTCTAATTCGCCCTCTTGTAGAACTCGCAATAACTTCGATTGTAAATCCAACGGTATTTCCCCGATCTCATCCAGAAAGAGAGTCCCTTTATCGGCGAGCTCAAATCGACCTAAGCGGTCTCGTAATGCTCCAGTGAATGAACCTTTGACGTGCCCAAAAAACTCGCTCTCATAAAGCTCGCGTGGTATGGCCGCGCAGTTGACTTTGATCAACGGCCGATCGGATCGTCGACTATGCCGATGAATCTCGCGCGCGACGACTTCTTTTCCAGTACCACTCTCGCCAAGGATCAACACTGCGGAATCAGTAGGAGCAACCAGTTCTATCTGACGCGCGACGGCTTGCAATGCTGGGCTCTGTCCAAGCAGATCTCCCAACGCAGTAGATTGTTGCACCTCTTCACGTAAGTACTCGTTCTCTTGTTCGAGTCGCCGTTTCAACGATTCGATCTCGTCCATTGCTCTCGCATTCGCGATGGCTGCCGCCAGATGATCAGCGACCATCCTTAGCCATTCAAAGCAATTTGAGCCAGGTTTCGCACGCGAAAAAATTGCGAGCACCCCCAAAACTTCGCCGCGAAACTTCAACGGATGCCCCACGAAGGATGCGACCTCCTCCTGGCGAATCCATTGTGGCTCGGCAACCCAAGAGGAATCGTTTTCAACACTTGCCACCTCAAGCGATTTGCCGGTCGACGCGATGAGACCAACTTTGCGAACACCTATGGGAAATCTTCGAAATGCCCCAGCAAGGTTGCCCCAAGGTTCTTGAATCGGATCCAGTGAATGCCCGGCGCTCGCAACCAAATGAAGGCAGCGTTGTTTGTTTGGACACTCCCCGACAAGCCTGCATCGGGTGCAATCGCCTGGCTCGGGTGGCTTGATGAGCCAGATGCGCGCCAATGCCACAGACGAACGTTCGGCTAGACGCTGAACCGTGAGGGGCAGAAGTTCAGATAAATGGTGCAGCTCCGCAAGCTGCAGCAAAAGCTGTTTCGGATCACCAAGTATTCCAACCAAGTTTGTTTCGGTAGCCATACTCAAAGGATAACGTATTTTCGTATGCTCGCCACGATATTTCGTAATTCCACGATTTTTCGTCACCAACAGCAATCTTGTCTTTTTGACGTAAGTCTATTCCAGCAAGGCACTTGTGAAATCTTTTGCTCTTTGGCACGACAAATGTATTCACTAGGGATCGTCGCAAACGAATTGTTCGGGAGCACAAAAGTTTCAAACGAAAAGGAAAAGATCATGTCGCGTATTCATCAAGTCAATCCACAGTCAGCCACAGGCAAGGCCAAGGAACTACTGGACGCCGTTCAAGGTAAACTTGGACTCGTCCCGAATATGACTCGAGCGATGGCTAACTCGCCAGCTGTTCTCGACGGATATCTTTCTTTGAGCGGTTCTCTGAGCAAGGGAGCTCTCTCCGCAAAGTCTCGTGAACAGATCGCATTGGCGGTTGCTCAAGCCAACGAGTGTGAATATTGCCTGGCAGCGCACTCTGCTATCGGCAAGATGGTCGGTCTAAGTGTTGACCAGATCCTAGACAGTCGACGCGGAACCTCTGTCGATCCTAAAACCGATGCGATCATTCAATTTGCTCGCCAAGTTGTTGATCAACGAGGTCTGGTTTCCGATGCGAACATCGCTCAAGTGCGTGCAGCAGGTTTAGACGATGGAGCCATCGCAGAAATTGTAGCGAACGTCGCACTCAACATCTTCACGAACTACTTCAATCACGTCGCTGAGACCGAGATCGACTTTCCTCGCGCCGAAGCATTGGCTCACTCACACTAAAGCTGCGAAAAACAGCAAGCCTGGGCATCGAATGCCCCCAACAAATACTTCAACATCAACAGTAAATTCAACACTAAAGGTTAACAATCATGACGAATCAAGTGAAACAACTCCAAGTCGCAGTCAGTGGGTACGACGCAGTGGCCTACTTCGATGGTCAAGCGATAGCCGGTGATCCAGCATTCAGTTCTGTTCACAACGGCAGCCTGTATCAATTCTCAAGCGAAGCCAACAAGCAAAAGTTTGACTCGACCCCAGAAAGCTTCATTCCTCTTTATGGCGGCTATTGCGCGACCGCAGCTAGCGAAGGAAAGCTCTTTGGTGTCGATCCGACGAACTTCAAAATTACCAATGACAATCGACTGGCTCTGTTCTATCGCGGTGCGGGTGGTGACACCCTTCCACAGTGGAACGAGAACGAAGCAGAACGTCGCTCGGCCGCCGACAAACACTGGCGCGAAGGCAGTTTCGAAAACCATGCCTAACCGGTTCTCGGTAGCCACCGTTGCCAAGCGGTGGTCAAGTCCTGCTTGCTACCGTCTGGCGACGGTAGCTACTGAAATCGTGCTATCCAGCTAAATGGCGTCCTCAGGGGCGCTACTTTCCGTCCTAAAAACTCAACCAGAAAAAAGAAACAAACATGAAACGTAACCTTAGATTGAACCTTGTTATCGCCGCAGTAGCAGCGATCTTCTCCACAGATATCGCTAGCCGAACTTCGCTTGCTCAGGCGCCGAGGTCGACAACGCAGCAGTCATCGGCATCCCCCGTGGCTTACAGAACCGCCAAGGTTGATGGCCTTGAAATATTTTATCGCGAAGCTGGTCCCAAGAACGCTCCAACATTGCTTTTGCTCCACGGCTTCCCAACGTCTTCGCATATGTTCCGCGATCTGATACCCGCATTGGCAGACAAATACCATGTCGTTGCTCCCGACTATCCGGGGTTCGGCTACAGCTCGATGCCCAAAGTGTCCGAGTTCGACTACAGCTTTGACAACCTCGCGAATGTGATCGAGAAATTCACGAAGCAAGTTGGCCTGACAAAGTACTCGCTTTACCTCATGGATTACGGCGCACCCATTGGCTTCCGTATCGCGGCCAAGCATCCAGAACGCATCGAGTCGTTGATCATCCAAAATGGAAATGCCTACGATGAGGGAATCGATAACATTTTCTGGGAACCGATCAAGGAGTATTGGAAAGATCGCGGTGCAATCAACAAAGGCCTCGACAATGCGTTTTGGAAGAACGTCAAGACTGCGTATAACAACCCGAACTTACCTAATGAAGATGCACTGCGATTTGTTGTCACCCTCGGGGCAACCAAGTGGCAATACACCAACGGCGTGCGTAATGTCGAATCGATCAGTCCTGACACTTGGGGCCATGTGCAACCTCTACTTGACCGTGAAGGAAATCCGGAGATTCAGTTGCAACTGTTTTATAGCTATGGAAGCAATCCCCCTTTGTACCCAAAGTGGCAAGAATACTTCCGAAAGCATCAGCCACCGACGTTGATTGTATGGGGCAAGAATGATGCAATCTTTCCTGCCGCTGGAGCAGAACCCTACAAGCGGGACTTAAAGAACCTCGAGTATCACTTGTTCGATACAGGGCACTTTGCTTTAGAAGAAGATGGACAAGAGATCGCCAAGCGAATTCAGGGATTTCTCGAAAGGAACGTAAAGACTCTTAACAACGCTCCATCAAAACGATGATTGCTGCGAGTTGCGAAGAGACTCGTCTGCAAGGCTCCGGAGCACATGACTCCTCTAGTGTTCCGGAGCACCATATACAGAACAATCAAACTGGAAGCATTAGATCATGACCAACATACGACCGCCATTCACATTAGAAACCGCTACCGCTAAGGTTCGCACTGCCGAGGACGCATGGAATAGTCGCGACCCGTTGC
>CAIXME010000251.1 GCA_903920425.1 uncultured Pirellula sp.
TGCATTACCAACATCGATATCGTCGGGCCAGCTGCATCGCGTAAAAGCGTTGCGGTCATGCCCACATCCACCTCCAATGGAGCTGATGCGTGTATTGTTTCTGGCATTGATTCGGTGGATGCATTGGCCGGCAAATCGACGCACGGATTGGAAAAGAGTGTATCGCAATTCTGCTTTGATCGATGTTTAGAGAAGCTCGGCAAATCGCCCAAAGATTTCCCGTTTGCTCAAATGGATCCGCAGCAAGCAGCGCAATCGTTTCAAGGAAAGACGGACAGTATCCAATCCATCATGGTTTGGAACCCGTTCGTCATGCAGACGTTGGTGACTCGTCCTGATTCCAAGGTTCTCTTTGATTCAACGGCTATTCCTGAGGAGATCATTGACATGGTGGTCATGGGGGCGGACTCGCTCAAGAAGCCAGGAGGCAAGGAGTTTGTCGCGGCGCTGGCTGAGACCTTTTACGCCATGAATAAGCGGATGAAGGATCCCGCAACGATGGATCGAACTCTGATTGGTATTGGGGAGAAGTTCGCGAAGCTTGAGTTGTCCGACATGAAGAAAGTGGTCACTCAAACGCGCTTTTACGGAGATCCCAACGAAGCGATTCAGCTGTTCGGCAGCGAGAAGTTTCAAAAAGAAACCATGCCGATCGTAAGCAAGTTCTGCGAAAAGTATGGGCTCACTACCAAGCCGACCACGATTTCGTTTGGAACAGGCGAGGGGATGATCGATTTTGATTCTTCGTTCCTCAAGTCTGCAGTAGCGCCTTAGTGGATTGCCGTAATGAAGGAAGCAACGTGTAGGTTCGTTACCTTGCTTTCTAGATTGACATGAACGTTTCGGTGGTTATCTTGGTGCTCAGCAGTCGATGGTGTGCAGTGCAGATCGCTTGATCTCGCTGCAGACAGGGAATCTGGTGCAAACCCAGAACGGTCCAGCCGCTGTAAGTCGTGCGAGGAGTATTTTCAACTCCTCAAGAACACCTCCTTCTTCAACGTCGTGCCATTGCAGACCCAGGTCTGTGAGAAGGCTTCGAGGGAGTTCTAACGATGAGTCAGAAGACCTACTATCGGCCCATGCGGTCGTTGCATCTTCTCGGATTGAGATGCCCGTTGCTAACTCCCATAACTTTGGTCTTTCTGCCAATGGCGCGTCGCGTCGTTGCAGGACGCGATTAGAGTCATGGGATGGATCGTTCTATCACCCGATTCGCTGGAGTACGTGCATGCGCAATTTCTATTTGGCCCTCGGCTTTCTGCTGGGATCATCTTTTACCTGCGGTGAAAAACTGTTCGGAGACATCGTTCATTTCGAAGACAAAACGCTCGGTGCAAACAGTTTCTACAACGGCAATACGGGCATTACCAACTCGGATGGTTGGGTGAGTGGTGGTGCCAAATTCAACAACAATTACGATACTTCGTTTGGCGGATTCTGGGATGGGTGGAGTTATTCCAACGTCAACAATACCACGACAGCGGGCTTTTTGAATCAGTATGCTGCGTACACGGGGACTGGGCTCGGAGGCAGCGGCAATTACGCGGTTGCGTTTCAGTCTTTTCCTCAGTCGTACATCGATTTACCGTCAGATATGCGAGCGCAATCGGCGTGGTTCACTAACACAACCTATGCTGCGCTAAGCATGCTCAATGGTGATTCCTTTGCCAAAAAATTTGGTGGAGCAAGCGGCAATGATGCCGACTTCTTCAAGCTCACGATCCGTGGTTATGACGATTTGGCTACATCGGGAAACTTGACTGGGACCAAGGATTTTTACTTGGCCGACTATCGTTTTGATAATAATGCGTTGGACTATGTTGTCAGCACGTGGCAAGAGGTGGATTTGAGTGGCTTGGGCAATGCAAAGTCCATTGGATTTTCATTAACTAGCTCGGATAATGGGGGTTTTGGTATGAATACCCCGGCATTTTTCGCGATGGACAATTTGTCTCTGACCGCCGTACCGGAGCCAACAAGCGTCGTCTTGGTTTGCGCGGTGATGGGGCTTGGCGTATCGATTCGATTTCGGCGACGAGGATAGCCAGCATTTGTAAAAGGGTGGTAACGAGAGGCGGGTTCCTCTATAACGGGAGGTCACAAGTAACGATGGGATCTCCCATTTTTCATCATTCGACAGGAACCCCCACATGGATCGCCGAGTTCGTGTTCACATATTGACTTCTATTTTGTCCTTTGCTGCATTGCTGGTGGGATCAAGCTCCGAATGTTGGGCGCAAAAGACACTGGTTTGGAAGTTGCCCAAGGGGCGTCAAATTGAAGTCATGGTTGAGCAGGACACCGACATGAAATTGGAGGGGAGTCCAACATTAGCCGTCAAAGAAACGCATGCTTCGCAATTGACAACCGTGACCTGGAAAGTCCTGGACGTGTCGGCTGATGGAATTGCTTCCGTGGAGCAAGCGATTGCGAGAATCGTGCTTGATATGCAATCTCAAGCGGGTAATTTCGTGATTGATACCGCCGACACAAAACCGCTTCAAGGGCTCGCGGAGACGATTGCGAGAGGAATTCGCCCGCTGGCGGGAGCTCGCTATGTCGTAAAAACCAAACCGAATGGCGAAGTGGTGGACGTTACGATACCGGAAGATGTTTCCAAGAAGATGAACGAAGGAACTGCAGGGCTTGGGGAAGCAGGGCTTCGCGAAATCGCAGTGAACGGCTCACTTCAGTTTCCCGCCAAGTCGATTGGTGTTGGTGAGACTTGGACAACCAAATACGAAATGGATATGCGAGTATTCGGGAAGTTAGTTGTGGTTACCAACTACCAATACTTAGGAGAGGAAGTTGTTGGTGGGGTCAAGTTGGACAAGATCAAAGCGACAACAGCCACGAAAGCGGCAGACCCAGATGACAAGTCGGGATTAAAGCTCGCAAAGCAGGAATCGACTGGGACCATTTGGTTTGACAATACCAAGGGTTGCATCGACCATTCGGAATTTCAGCAGGAGATGGCGATGGATGTCATGCAGGCCGGTGCGCAGATCAAGCAGGTCGTGACCCAGAAATTGAAATTGACTTTCCAGTCCCGATAATGCGCTCCATCGATTTTTTGAGCAGGAATTGAGTTCTCGGCTCTTTGGAGAATTGCGAAATGAAAATGACGGTGTTGGTAGCCGAGGATGACACGCATACCAGACTCGGCATCGTCGAAGTTCTCAAGCAAGAGGGGTTTCTCGTCATTCAAGCCGCAGATGGCAATGCTGCATGGGATCAGTTTCAATGCCATGCGGTGGATTTTGTATGCCTTGACGTCATGATGCCCGAATTGAACGGCTACGAAGTTTGTCGTCGAATTCGTTCACGCAATGCGACCATGCCAGTGATATTCTTGACCGCCAAAGGGGAAGAGGTAGACAAAGTGGTAGGGCTAGAGATTGGCGCTGACGACTACATTGTTAAACCGTTTGGCGTCAAGGAATTGGTGGCTAGGATTCGCGCGGTTGCAAGGCGATCCATTGCAAGCGCCAACCATGAGCCCCACCTCGCCGATTCGCAACGGGAGTTTGAGATGGGCGATTTGGTGGTTATCCCGAGTCAGTTGCGGGCCAAACGCGGGGATACCAGCATCGATTTGAGTCTTCGCGATATCAAGATTTTGGTTTTATTGCACCAGCGAGCTGGACAAGTTGTCGATCGACGAGCGATCATGAATGCCGCCTGGGACCAAGAGTATTTACCCAATAGCAGGACATTGGATCAACACATCTCCCAATTGAGGAAAAGGATCGAAGTGGATTCAAAGGTGCCTCGCATTATCCAAACAGTACATAGCGTCGGCTATCGTTTCGAGGATTGTTGAATCCGTTGGAATGCCGCCAATTTTTAGAGGAGTAACCCAAGGCGATTCGTTGTACAATGTTTGCGATTGGGACAGCGAGTTCAGCCTAAAGTATATTCATGCACGAGTACGTCATGAGAGTTAGCCGCAACACGAACCATTGCAATTCAGCG
The DNA here is from genome assembly GCA_903920425.1 of uncultured Pirellula sp. Taxonomy (GTDB): domain Bacteria; phylum Planctomycetota; class Planctomycetia; order Pirellulales; family Pirellulaceae; genus JBKCUI01. The sequence goes on from CAIXME010000251.1 coordinate 3,976, forward strand.
GGCATCGATAGGATCGCACGCTACTGCCTATGGATAATCTGCACGTTGTCTTACTGGCACTGCTGTTTCGGCCTCGCAATATTTTGGCTGACATTATCATGGGAGCCGGGGCTTGCGCAAGAGGATTCTACGGTCCAGCGAGCACCAGAAGCTAAATCTCAGACTCGTCACGACGTCGTTCCGTTGATGCACGACTATGATGCGGCGATTGAAACGGCCGAAGATTGCGATCGGCCATTGTTGGTCATTCTAGGCGCTCAGTGGTGTGCACCCTGCAAGCTTCTCGAAAAAGAGTTGGAGCAATCTCAGAGCGATCCTATCTTGACCAATTGGATTGTCGTAAAGGTAGATATCGACGAAGAGCCCGGGCTTGCTCGTGAATGGGAAGTCAACGCGGTTCCTGCGTTTCGCATTTTGGATCAGGAACAAGGTGTTTTGGCGAGCAACGAAGGATATGGAGGTCTACCCAAGTTGCGAGAGTGGTTGAATGATCAGTACGATTCGGTACATCCTCGCACGCTGAGACTATTCAAAACGGAACAATCCGCTACACCGGAGATTGCAGGCGAGTTGATTGCTTTGCTCAAAAGCCGAAAGGCCACGCATCGCACGCTTGCTGTGGATAGGCTCGCAAAGTGTCGAACGCTGGTCGCGCCGGCTTTGTTCGAGGATTTTCAGAGTGGCAATTTATCGCAACGGATTTGTATCCAAGAGATTCTGGATCGATGGCAAATACCTAGCCTGGGAATCGACCCGTGGGATCCGGAAAGTTTTACTGAGGAGCGACTAAAGAAGCTCCGTGCGTTGCTGGAACTTGATAAGGCGGCAGCGAGCGAAGCGACCGAGCCAGTCAATCCGGAGTCCGATCAGCAATAACATGGCATTCAAACTTAAAAAGAGCCGTTCGTTCGACTCGCTCAACCTGACACCATTCATTGATGTCGTGTTCTTTTTGCTAACCTATTTCTTGATCGCTTCGAGGTTTACCGAAGAGGATAGAGAGATGCCGGTCAAGCTACCGACAGCGATGAGTGCATTGCCAATGACGATCGAGCCAACGGAGTTGGTCATCAATGTCGATGCCAAAGGTGGGTATGTGGTTCGCGGAGAAAAGTTGCCCATCGAAAAGGTAGCGTCGATCATACAGCAAGCAGTGGCTGATAACCCAATCAATCAAATGGTCGTCATTCGCGGCGATCGAAATGTCGCTTTCCAATCCGTTGTTGCGGTGATGGACTTATGCACGAAGCTTAAAGTTCCGGCATACAAGATCTCAACAGAGCCAATGGAGGGATCGTGAATAATCGATCCTACCAACGACCGGCTGGGCTATTAGCGCTCGACGTTGCATTGCTGCTCTTGGGCATGCTGGTGTTGTTAATGGTTGTCAAGCTATTGCGTTTTGATGATGTGAATCCCGTGTACAACGCATGGTCCTATTTGTTGGGCGTACCGACAGCGTTGATTGCGATATCCATGTTGACGCGTGTTCTCGCGAATGATTCGATCGAAAAATCGATTCAACTCGGTTTTCTTTTGAGTGTAGCGGTTCACTTGGGTCTGGCTTTTTTCGCTTTGAACATGGTCTTGCTTCAAGGGCATGAGCCGACCAACGTTGAGGAACTCGCTGCAGTTGCGACCGCTTCCAACCAGGTCCGCACGACCAAATTTTTTGAGCCGGTCCAGCCGAATACCAGTTCGCGTCCCGACTATCTCAAGCCGGTAGAAACAAAGCAAAATGCAGTGCAGCCAATTGCTGAGTTGCGTCCGCAACCGGATGAATCAGCGCAGCTGAGCAACGACCTGGCCGATCCGATTGTCAAGCCAACGTTGGCCGAAAAGCCATTCGATAAACCTCGTCGAGAACCCACGCCTAGCCAGCCAAGCATCGCATCATCGGCCACGAAAATCGATCGCCCGAATATTGCACAGTCCGCGGACTTGCAAACGAATACCATTGAGTTTGAGAATGCACCCTCGGCTCAGTCGGCTCCCGATCTGGAAGTAACTGCTGCTGCTTTGGAGACTCAGCGCCGCGCTGCGAGTACTGCTGCGGAAAATGCGATGGCAGCCACGCTTGAGCCGAAACTGGATAGGGAACCATTTGCAAATCGTCGTTACGAAAATGCTGTCACCAGGAGCGGTCCTGATGTGCCAAAAGCGTTTCGGGAATTGGATCAATCCTTGAACCGCATTGCGGATAGTTCGAATGAACGAGACAGCCTTCGTTCGCGACCTGTACAAGAAACTGGTGGATGGGATCGGCAGTTGGGTAGCGAAGTTCCTGTTCCGAATCTTGAGACAAGTGCATCGTCGCCAAATCAAGATTTTCCGATGGCAAAGGATGCAAAAATTCAGAGGAAGGTTGGCGATTCGAGAGATGGAGCAGGTCAAAGCCTCAACACGTTGGGAGTATCAGAGAGAGAGTTGCTCGAGCCTAATGTTAATCGAGGTACTTCGCGGCCAATGAATCCCGGCACTGGGCAAGGTTCAGTTCGGTCCGAAAAGGATTTCTTGGCGGATCCGCGGTTTTCGTTGAATCAAAAGAACGAAGGAGACCGTCAATCGCGTCAAAGCGGAGAGTCCCAGTCCAAGCCACCCACGAACGACACGGTACCGACTAATTTTGGCAATAATGGCGATAGTGCAAATGGAGCCGGCCCTCCGAGTACCGAAGAAGCGATCGGTTTAGATCAAACGCTTGCTTCACGAAGTCAGATAGGAAAATCCGATGGCAACATGCGAGGCCAAAGCGCAAAAAAGGGAGGGCTCGAATCGAGCCTTAGTCCTGTCCTCGCCGGGCCAAGCATGGAGGTTCGTGCTGGAACGAATACCGGTTCGGTTTTGGATCGTCCCAAAATGGGGTTGGACCCCGTCAAGCGAGAGCTCACATTGCCCGAGATTCGCGAAACCGATTTTGCAGTCGGTCGATTCAAGCGACCCGACGTCGGTGGACCGAAGATTGCAAACTCCGAAGTTCCCATCCCTGCACCGGCTTTTTCGCAACGATTGCAGCGAAACAGCGAAGGAACTCCAGGCATGGATGCTCGGCTCGGACCTTTGGGGCCGCAAACGGAAGAAGCAATCGAGCTGGGTTTACAATTTTTGGCCAAACATCAACGGCCAGATGGATCGTGGCACTTGGAGGATTTCCGAGATCCGGTCGATATCCGCAGCGAGACAGCCGCCACGGCGTTAGCTCTATTGTCCTTCCAGGGGGCTGGATATACCCACAAGCAGTTTAAATATGAATCGGTTTGTCGTAACGCTTTGAACTGGATGGTGCAAAATCAACGCCCCAACGGGGATCTTTATGTGCGGACTGACGCAAAATCCGACAACAATGCATGGCTTTATAGTCATTCGATCGCGACCTTAGCATTGTGCGAATCTTTTGGAATGACAAAGGATCAAGAGATCCAGGATAGCGCTCAGCGAGCGGTCAATTTTTTGGTTCAAAGCCAAGACCCCATTGGAGGCGGATGGCGCTACGAGCCTCGGATCGGCTCAGATACCAGTGTTACGGGTTGGTGCATGATGGCA
>CAIXME010000252.1 GCA_903920425.1 uncultured Pirellula sp.
CGGATTCCTTCCGCATCGCTCCTGTGCATCTCGGACAAGCCGCTACACGGAAGCCCAAAACTCCCCAAGTCAGCCAATACGTTCTATCAATCGACTAAAGAACAACATCTGCAGATAGCAGAAGAAGCTATCCGGTTAACTCGAGCTGCCTACCCCGGCGGATTGCCAACCACCGATCTAAGAGCTATGGATGAACCCCTGTTGGGATGCCCCGTTCCCAGTGTACGCCCGGCTCAGTCATAGAGATCAATCGCAATTGAGTGCGTTGGCACAGACCGTACTACATCACATTTCATGGTTCGCGATTAGGCCGTGTTTGGGAATGTCAGTTATTTGGATTTATTCGCATCCGTATCCAGATCAAAGTGCTCTTGTTCGAAAGAATCGAGAGTCGAACCGATTACGAACGCCGACATGCACCTAAGAACGGTCAAGTTTGTGCGATCCTTATCAGAGCTTAACGGAATGAGCAGGCCTCGCTATCTAGGTAATGGTGAGGCCAATGGACCAGTTCTGTGTGCAGGTCTTTCACGGCGCGGAAGTCGACTATGGCTTGCGGGTAATTGCCAAGAGTCTGGCGGAAATTTGTCCAGCGCTAGTCGTACAAAGATGCTTTGCATATAGTCAAAACTCATCGTCCGGCACCGAGGAGCATCATCTCGTCGGCGAAAGCACTGCCGCGTTTTGATTCCGGTTGAGAATGACTTAGTTGTTGTACGAAGGTACTTTCATGAACGAAGTTCGTTACCGCATTTGTATTGGGTTACTGCTCATGGTTTTCTTCGCGGGGTGTGGAGATTCGCGTTCGGGGTATCCCGATGTGAACGAGCAGATTGCTGACGGCAAGCAGAACGTTTGTCATCAGTGCGGTAAGCGCATAGAGATAGTCGGGTCGTCGAACCGAATAACACTCGGGGCCGCCCAGTATTTGGTTTGCAGCGAGGACTGTCAAAAGACTCAACAGGCCTGGCATGAGTCACGATTCGGCAAGACGAAGTAGTGTCCGTCAGTTTTCTTTGCACCAAAAGTAAGGAGTCCTCGGTACGATGAATTCAAAAAAATTGGGTTTCACCTTGGTCGAATTGTTGGTTGTTATTGCGATCATTGGCATCCTGGTGGGTTTGCTTTTACCCGCTGTTCAAGCGGCCCGCGAAGCAGCGCGTCGGATGCAATGTTCCAACAATGCCAAGCAGATTGCATTGGCCTTGCAAAATCATCATATCAGTATGAGGGCGTTCCCTCCGATTTTGACTACGGGTAACAGTGGTCCGACTTATTCGACTCAGCACAATTGGATAACTTACACTCTGCCCTACATCGAACAGGGAAACGTGTGGACGCAAGTAAAGTTTCCGGTCCGTCCTATAACGGACTATACAACAAGTCCCGATAACTCTGCGCTTGGCAACGCCATAGATCAAAACAATCTACCAGCATCGCAAGCGTGGATTCCGACTTTTGTTTGTCCATCCGACCCTGTTGGTGCGACTCGCCAGCCAGTTGTTGATGGCGGGCGGGCTCCTACCAATTACGTTGGAAATCAGGGCGCCTCGGTTAATTTTACGGCGGGCGATGGAATCTTCTTTCGTAACTCTAGGACTCGATTTTCCCAAATCACGGATGGGACATCCAATACTTATTTGGCAAGCGAGTGCTTGCGTGGAGACTTTGATCTCAGCACGCTTCGCGACAACTATGTCGGCGTCCGCAATGTATCCAACGCAGCTGATATCTCCACTTGCCAAGCATTAACTCCCAACTTCAGTGACCGTGGAGGGGCTTGGATCGGTGGTCAGTCTCTCAACAGTACATTTGTTACGGCTCGTCCGCCGAACGATAAACGAGTTGATTGTTGGGGACCAAGCTTTGGCAGTACCAACTTCGTCGCCCGCAGTCTTCATGTCGGTGGAGTGAACATGGGACTATGCGACGGCTCGGTGCAATTTGTTTCTTCGTCAATCGATCCGGCCATTTACGCCAGTATGGGCACGCGAGAAGGTGGCGAAGTGCCCCCGGTCGAATAACCAACCACTCTGAATGCTCGAATAGCAAAGAGAAATGGCAGTGATATCAAAAACGATTTTGTATTGTATGGTCGCGACGTTCTCCGCAGTCCATCTCGGAATTTTGAGACCGTCGTTCGCGCAGGATCAGAAGCCATTTGATGTCGGCTTCATTGGGTTGCATGGCGGCGTTTATGAACAACTGGAAAAGTATGCAATCGAGCTGGACATTCGTCTCCGGTACTTCGAAGATGCTGAAATTGAGATAGGAGTGGCCGATTTAGCGTCTGCAGATGTTATTTACGTGCAGCACACGCGTGCGGAGGATCGCGAAAGATACCGATCTCTATTCCAAAGCGCTAAGACCAAGAATCCGAAGTTAAAGGTCATTGCTTTTCAGGCGAGCACAATCGAACTCTTCAAAACTCTCGGCATCGCTGATGTGCTTGTCGATGATTTGATCGCTAGTAAGTACTATGGCAACACGCCGGATAACTTGCGGAGACTATTGGTTTACACCGGGAAAACGTACCTTGGTCGCGAATGGCAAATTGAACCTCCTGAGACCTCGGAACGTCGCGGGTTTTATCACCCCGATCATGCAGGGTTGTTTGAAAGCGCCGAAGCTTTTCTGCTATGGCAACGAGTGCGCAGCCAAATTCGCCCTGACCAACCGCGGTTGCTGATCGCGGTTCACGGAACGCATTTGGCATTTCAACAACCAGCCGTTGTAGACGCACTGATTCGTGAATCCGAGAATCAGGGCGCCGTCGCAGTGGCCATCATTGATGGTCGGTCTGCATCTTACGAATCCGAGGTGCGTGCCTTCGCACCTGCAGCCGTCATCCATTCTTGTCATAGTTCGGATGCACTGAGTTTTCGGCTAGATCTGGACGTGCCACACCTTCACTCGATCTTTATCCGCAAGCAGTCTATCGATCAATTCCAGGAGAGCCTGGACGGACTGTCCGGCAGTGAACTCGCCTTCCATGTGATAGGTCAAGAATTGATCGGTGCTATCGAGCCGCAAGTGGGTGGCGGCACGCGTAATGGTCACGGTAGTTCCGAGGCGATCGAGCCAATCCACGATCGAATCGAACATTTGGTAACTCGAGCGCTTGCACATGCTCGTCTGCGTTTGACTCCCCCCGAAGTGAAAAGAGTTGCGATTGTCTACTACGATCGAGAGATGGGGAAAGGGGAACTGATGCGAGGCAGCTCAACTGGTATGCACATGAATGGCCCAAGAAGTTTGCTCAACGTGCTCGAGAGTATGCAGAATCACGGTTACCGCGTATCCCCGTTACCAAAATTCGAAGATGAATTGCTTGGTTGGATGATGAAGCGTGGGAGGCAGGTCGGGGGCTGGGCACCCTCGGAACTCGATCGCATGGTGCGACAAGGATCTCCCGTGCTAGTTCCTGCAGACAAATATATAGAGTGGTATGAGCAAAAAATCCCCGCTGATCGCCGTAAGCAGATGGAGGAGAAATGGGGGCCGCCCCCCGGGCGTTTCATGGTTTGGAGCGATGGGAAAGAAGAGTTCATCGTCGTTCCACGAATTGATTTGGGTAACGTCGTATTGTTGCCTCAGCCTTTGCGAGGCGAACTGCATGGAAGTGAAACGGCTTCAACACAGACTCATGACAAGGTGACAACTCCCCCTCACAACTACATGGCGACATACTTTTGGCTGGAACAGGGATACAAAGCAGATGCCGTCGTTCATTTCGGTACGCACGGTTCGGAGTTCGCGTTGCCGGGAAAGCCTAGTGGCCTGTCGCAACGAGATTGGCCGGACATCTTGATGGGCAAGCTGCCGAATTTTAATCCTTGGATAATTGAGAACATGGTTGAGTCATCGCCGGTTAAGCGGAGGGTATATGGAACGCTGATCAGCCACCTGCCTCCGCCTATCGTAGACGGTGGGCTAAGCGATGGATTGGAAAGCCTTCACGAATACCTCGATAAGTGGGAGATACTCGAGGAAGGTGCTCTGAAGGCCGGGTTTAGAAAAGAGCTGACGCGTATGGTTCGGCTAGAGCGTTTGGACGTTGACCTCCACTTGTCACCTGCGGAGTCTGGAATTTTCACGGATGAGCAGCTAGCGAAAGTAGCAAAGTATTTGCACGATATCAAAGAAGAAACGACGCCAGTCAATCTGCATGTGTACGGTGAGCCTCCGCGGCGTGATTTGCTCGTACCGTACTTGGTTCAGATTCTACGGCAACCCTTTTTGCATGAGCTCGAACATTTGATGGAGGACCACACGTATGAAGTGGATGGTCACACGCATAGCCATGCCCACGATGTTCCCAATCACGACGTTCGCCCTACTGCTGAGAAGATTGTCGACTTGGTTGTTTGTCAATCTGTCGATCCAATTCTGGCCGTGAGTACTGTCTTGGGTCGCGAAGTAACGCGACTTCCCGAGGAGATTTCGAAAGGGCTCAAGCTGGCGGTTGACCTGAACGCGTCATTCGGGAAGACGAGCGATGAAATTGGCAACCTTTTGAAAGGTCTGGATGGAAGATTTGTACCCCCGGGGCCGGGCAACAGCCCAATACGTAATCCTATTGCAGTTCCCACCGGACGTAATTTGTACTTGCTCAATCCAGAAGAAGTCCCAACGCGGCCGAGTTGGGAGTTGGGCGTCAAGCTTGCCAAAGAGATCATTGAAAACCATCTAAAGCAGCACGGTGTGATGCCAACCAAGGTTGGATTTGATTTGCGAAGCGGGGCAACCTTCCGCGACTATGGAGTGATGGAAGCCCAGATTCTCTACTTGATGGGGATCGAACCAATATGGGATGAGAAGCAATTAGTACATGATGTGCAATTGATTCCTCGCGATATCCTTGGGCGGCCGCGAGTAGATGTGTTTATTGCGGCTGGAGGTTGGTATGAATCGAACTTGCCGAGTCGATTGCAATTGTGGGACAAAGCAGTTCGCCTAGCGGCGACAGCGGATGAACCCGACAATTGGATCAAGAGTAATGCTGAATCCGTAGCCAAACAGCTTCGCGATGCAGGCATATTGGAGTCCCGTTCCAACATACTTGCACGCGGACGAATCTTTGGAATCGCGCCCGGCAGAGAATTGGGAGGGATGTTAAGTTACCAGGTCGCTCGATCAGGCGATTGGGATTCTCGCGACGAAATTGCCGACGCTTATTTGTCCTCGCATAAGTACATTTACACTGAGGGGGCATGGGGCGAAGCTGCCGAAGCAGCGTACGACAAGACGATACAAGGTACTCATACTGTTGTTAGGAGTTGGTCAGATCACATGACCGGTCCATTGGCAAGCCGCTATACATGGTTGCACGGTGGATCGCTTTGTCTAGCAGTCGAACGCATGACTGGTAAGCGACCAGAGTATGTTTTCTCGGACGTCAGAGATCCAGATACCGCTGGGATGATTAATGCGGAGGATGCTCTCAGGCGGGAGTACCGTGTACGACTCTTCAATCGAAAATGGCTTGAAGGCATGATGAAGGAAGGCTATGCCGGTGCAGACCACATGCGATTCTTGGTGTCCAATAGTTTTGGCTGGGAAGTTATGCGTGCTGGCAGCGTTGGCAACGATACATGGAATGAAATGAAGAATGTGCTCGTCGATGACAAATTGAATCTTGGGTTGAAAGATTGGTTTAGCAAAAATAATCCATATGCAATCCAAGATGCGATGGCAACAATGCTTGAGGCAGCGAGGAAAGGATACTGGCAAGCCGATGATGCGGTTCTGAACGATCTGGCTCGACAGTATGCTGATAATATTGCGAATCATGGAATGTCGGGGCACATTACCAGTGGAGGAAATCAAAAGCTTCATCAGATGATTCAAGGTTTGATCGATGGCTCAGAGCCGCAATCGCAGATGTTGCTCGCCAGCTATGAAAATCAATTCAATAGCCAAACAAAGAATCCTGAGGTGGCGACCACCGCAGAGAACAACTCTTCTGCAAGCTCCCTGCAAGCTGAAGTGAAAGAGATGCTGACAGAAGCTGCACCCGCCGCTCCGATTCCAATTCAAAGTCAGTTAGACGGTGGCCCGAAAGAAACGGATCCATCATCCCGTGCAGTCCCACCAATTCCGAGTGCAGTAGTGGGTGCTAAGCAGCTCGCTCCAGTGCCCAATAATGCCGAGTCGTCGTTGAGCAATCGATTATGGTGGATTGGTATCTCCATCACTGCCATTATGTTAGGAGGATTTGCTTTCAGGAGACGATTCTAATGCAAGACTATCTACTATCCGTCTTCTTCGAAGTCTCCCAGCTATTGCTAACCCCGATCGTTTTGGGAATGACTGTCATCAGCGTTTGGTTACTGTTCCAGCTGGGAGGAACAGCCCGAGAAGGCTTTGAGCGAGTGCTCTTTGGTCGAAACTGGCGACAGTACATCGACAACGTGCGAAAGAGAACTGCCTCTCCGAGCAACTGGCAAGACACCGCTTGCTATCCAATGCATCGTTGGGTGGCGGATCGCAGCAAGGGTTTTTGCGATATGGCGATCTTTTTGCGAGAGGCGGAGGTGATTGCACACAAGAGACTTGGTCAACTGCAAATTCTCGTTAGAACAGGACCGATGATTGGGCTTGTCGGTACTTTGATTCCTCTTGGCCCGGCGCTCGACGGACTATCCAAGTCCGATTTGCATGAACTGGGAACTCACATGAATATCGCATTCACCATGACGGTCTTCGGAATACTGATCGGAGCGATAGCATATGCATTATACGTTATTCATCGCGCCTGGAGCGAGCAAGACATATCGGACCTCGAGCTGATCCAATCGATTGTCGAACTTGACAAACAACAAATCTGAGAGAGCGAAAATGAACCGAAAGACCAGGCTTTGGCACCATGATCAGGAGGATGATCCGCTCGGTGGTCTCGTTAATCTGTTCGACCTCTGGATCGTTGTTGTGGTCGCACTGATTCTTGTGCTTGTGCGTTCGACCGAGCGGATATCCGAAATGACCTCAAAAGTAAAGGATTCCCAAGTTAGCCCAGAAAGCCTAATACCCATGGTCAAGTACATGGAAACTGCTTCCGAATTAAGTGGAAAGGGGACTCGGCTTGGGACTGCCTATCGATTGCAGACAGGTGAGATTGTTTACTCACCGGACGAAAAGTGAACGGCTTGTAAATGCGATCGCTCTCATGGTAGCTTCCAATTGCTACGGGTTCAGCGTTGCTACTCGAAGTATTCTTTCGCAATCGTTCTGGACTCTCATTGCACATGGCGGCTGCGAGGGACGATGTCAAAGCTAGTCGCAGTATCGGTGTAGATATGGAGTCGGCAACGGTTGCAGCCAATGGCTTTCGCTATCGGATTCCTTCCGCATCGCTCCTGTGCATCTCGGACAAGCCGCTACACGAAAGCCCAAAACTCCCCAAGTCAGCCAATACGTTCTATCAATCGACTAAAGAACAACATCTGCAGATCGCAGAAGAAGCTATCCGGTTAACTCGAGCTGCCTACCCCGGCGGTTTACCAACAACGGATCTCCGAGCCATGGACGAACCGCTTCTAGGATGCCCTGTTCCAAACATACGCCCGCCTCAAGCATGAAAATGGCTTTCGCCTGAAGGATCAGGGACCGAAAGTCTTTTGCATCCCGTCGGTATGCCATGCACCAAGCTCTATATTGCTGCAATGAACGCCGCTACCAAGAAGTTCACTAGCGCCAAGCCTTGGCCGACATACCACTTCACCTTGGCAAGCAGCATGCCAACGAAAACACCGATAGAAATACCAGCAACCGCGATCAGCGCAACATAGCTCTGTAACTGATATGCCAACATCCCCATGGGACCATTCATGGCGCTCGACGGTGGCCATAGCATTTTGTAAGCAACAACTTGGCCTATTATGCTTAATATCGACAGAGCAAGGCAAATAGAGAGCGTTGACGGTTTCTTCGTTTTCGCAACCTCATTGCTCTTCGTTGTTTCGTCTGTCATCTTTTTACTCCTAGCTTGTAGGGCTACCAAGCGAATCAAGGTTGTTCAAGTGAAAACCATCTAGACTCACGCTGTCGATCGCGAAATCAGGTGCACCGCGATGTTATTCTGCGCTGGACGCGAGCTTGAATCCATGGCGATCTCAGTATAGACGCAATAGGCGATTTGGGGCGGAACTCGGCAGGCGGGATGCCGCGATGTCGTCAATGATATCATGTGGCCATTTGCTAATCTCGACACTGCTGTCGGAGATCCTACGCATGTACTGAACCGGCAAAATAACGTACTTATTTTCTGAGTCGGCTATCGCAATCGTTTCCCACCAGTCCTTTTTCACTGCCCTCCACTGCCAATTCAATTTGCCTACAATGTGCCAAGCCCATAGCACTCCGATCGCGGCAGCCGGAAACATCGTTTTGCACTTGAAACTCTCTCCAGAACGAATGCGTTTTAACGTATCTTCGACGATACCAACAATACCCGGGTCGCTAATCGGAAGCGTGATTCCCAGCATTTCAGTCGCCGCATCGGTCATTTCGACCTCAAATGCATTGTGACGCATCTGCATGTCCGTTAGTTCAACACTGCTCGCATCGACAGGCAGTCCGCGGCCCTCCGCGTCCATGAACATGTAAATATACTTTTCGCTGAAGGTATGATTCTCTTGTTCTTCTGCCATCACTATCACCAATCCTCAATACGGGGAGCTACCTACAAACGCATCCAATCAGTAAACAAACATGAGACCGTTGGACATCATATCCAAGTCGAACGAAGTGCAAAGTAGAGCCACCAATAGACCGCAGCAAGACCTGGCCAAGCTCCAACATAAAGAATGCAAACGATAGCTCCAAGCTTGTCCATCCATCGTGACAGTCGAAACAAGCCTATGGCCGTACCGATGGACGCAACGCTACAGAAAAAAGCACCGAGCCACGCAAAGTGAATGCCGACCAGTCTGGAATTAGGCGTGTCTATCCAATGCTCAGGTGTCCACGGGTAAACGGGGATGCTTTGAAATCCCACCACCCCACAAACCCACATAGATACCACGAATCGAATACGCCAAACACTTTCGGGTGTCTCAGTTGGCATAGCTAACTGAGACGAAGCCGTTGGTTCGTACGGGTTCTGGGCATCGTTAGTCATGTTGATTTCCTATGGCGAACCTACCCATGGATCAGCTGAAAAGCGACGCAACTCGCGATCCGCCGTCGCCGCAGTCTTTGTTACTGCTCGTACTATTTGCCGAAAAGGAAGCCGATGTAGAGGAGCGTACCTATAAAGACCGGAATCCCAATTTGCAGGCCAAGGAGCGACATTCTATTTCGATAAATGGCTACCGAAACCCCTACCAAGAAAGCGATCAAGTAAATAAGACAAAACAGAAAAAAATGACCAAGCGTTAATCCTGATTGGCTTGGAAACATGTAGGAAAAATCCGAACCATTGATTGCCAACAACATGAGAGCTTGAATTGCAATTACTACGAAGAGGTCCACGTCCCGTGCTGATTTGGTCATGATGCCAAGAAGTTATTGTATGAAGAATAATTGGTCGTCAATATACGGCGATCGAAAGGAGATTGTAAACGGAGGCGAAACAACAGCCCACGGAATACAAGGCTCGCGAGTACGCGATATCACGCGGCGCGTACATATCCAATCATGGGTTTTCGAATCATTGAAAACCGACCACCTCAATCAGATCCGGGCAACAGCCGCGTTTGCGGGACACAACAATATGTTTTTAGCCAACACCGCATGGATCGCTCTCTTTTCTTCAACATCCAGTCTGGACGTATCGAGCAAATCGGTTGAGTATTGCTTGCCAACCGTCGCGTTGCTGATCGATGGAGTGCGTCGATTCGGGATCAAATGATACACGAACCTTGACCTCAGTGGCGTCTTGGATGAATTCGATTTTGGCGATACGGTCACCAAAAGCGTATTCAATCAATTCATTAGTAATAATTCTAGTATAAGTGCCGGCGAAATCGAAACCGAAGCTTCCGTCCTTCGCTTCCATCCTCGAAGAAAATTTGCCCCCTTCCCGCAAGTCTACTTCCGCCGCCGTGGTGTGCCAGTCGTCGGAAGCGGCGTTCCAATGCATGATGTCGCTTGGGGTTGTGTACGCTCGCCAGACAGCATCTATCGGGGCGGAGATTTTGGTTTCAACAACGATTTGCATAGTCATATCCATTAGGGAATCAAATTTAGGATCCGAAGTCACATCTACGGCATAGCAACTAGTCGATCGCGACAGGCCATTTTCGACATCGAGACCAAGTTTATTCTGCAAACCAAGGGTAGCGATGCCCCAAAATGGAGTAGCTAACGAAACGAGGGCCTCGTGCTCGTGCTTCTTGCGGCGTGTATACTCGCTCAGCCCCAGACACCGCACGGCAATATCATCGTCACTTCAGCAACAATCAACGCACCGCAGCACGATTACTCGTCACTGTCATAATGGCGAATAGTGGCTAGTTGGGGCAAATTCGAAGCTTTCAATCCGCGGCTTTGGATCAAAGGATTGTTCGTTTCCCAAGGGTCAGTCGATACAAATATCAACCTAGGTATGACCGTCGATTTGAATGGTCTTGGTTGTCGATCGCTCCACGTTCATTCGAACATCAATGCATCGCGATTGAACCGCAGTGATACTTGGGTCGTCCAGTTTCACCGGACTGCCATTCATGATGCGTAGCGCCACCTGCAGGTGACCATCTGCATTCTGTTCGATGGTTCCATTGACGCTCGTACCGTATTCGAGCACTGGACTAACATCTAAAATCTCTCCGCCGGCGACGAATGAGAATTGCTTCTTGTCGTTCGTCAAGATCGTTGGGTTAGCAAGGACCTTCTTGGTTTCGCCATGCTTTTCGTACAGCTTCAGATTCAACGTGTGACTTGTCTCGCGTGCTTTCGCAGCTGTTCCAAGGGCAGGTGAGAGCAGGGCGGGCGATATTTGTTGCGGTTGTTGCTCTACCGCAAATGCCAAACAACCAACCAATCCCGCGGCGATTGCAAATGATACGACCAGACGCATTACGGATTCCTTTCTGAAGCCCCTCTTCGAAGAAACACAAGAACAAAATAGGTGTTCCACGGGTGCCGGATCAAGTCCATCCAGTACGAAAGATCGCCGCAACCGAGTTGCCGAGATTGGTAATGCTCAAGCGAATGACACCCCAGCGCATCGCTGATACGACTACGAGGGTCACGAAGTCTCATCATTACCCACAAGTCCTGGCAGACTTCGTGCTCGTACTCAATGAAATGGTACTCTTACTCGTACTCGAATGTCCGTCCGTCCGATCGATCGATCGATCGATCGAGCACGAGCACGAGCACGAGCACGAGCACGAGCACGAGTACTCGTACTAGTACTAGTACGAAAAACCCAATGGAATTTGAATGTGATGTTCAAAGATATGGGTAATGATGGGGGCACGAAGTTTATGCCAGATGACCTATCCCCCCGGGCTAGCGACTTGTGGGTGGAGATTTACTGAGAAGTACGAACTGCCGAACATATTTCTTTAAATTGGAACTCGATTCGGGCTCAATCTCCTCCGTACTCGTCATGTTCCTGATCAATTTCGCCTTAACGCCCTCGAATCGCTCGTTCGAAGGCTCTTTACCCCATTGTTGGGGAACGATGTCCAAGCAAACGTATGCAAGCAGATCCATCTTAAGTCCGCTTGATTCCTCTTCATGTAAATAGCAAAAACTCAGCCGGTTAACCTGTTCCGCAATCACCTTGGTATCAACAACCTTAGTAGTCCAAGTTGACTTGTCAGCGTTGGTCTCGTCAACCGTTTGAGCGATTACCACTCGATCGTCCTTGGAATCCACCAGGGAAACAAAGACGTGGGATTTAGGCTTTAGGCGTTTCTCAAAATGGTCCGTGCCGGAAATCACTGTTACGATCGCCGTACGGTCGGAATCGTTTATGAGGCACACGTCGATGCCCAACAGTCGTGAGGCAGGAAAGAGCACGAACAGAATAGCAAACGATTGAACAAGTCGATTCATTTTTTGTTCTCCGTAAAGAAATTGGCTGCACATGCGTTAGTCTAACACGCTCGGCAACCATCTGCTTCATGCTACAGTTTGAACAGATCGCAATTACAAAAGTTTTACAATTGATCAAATCGAAAAGCAAAGAGACGTTGCGCTGCGCAGGCTGGAATGTCGCTCGCCCATGGAAGCTTCATTTCGGCGTCTATGCATAGATGCTTTCGTAAGCTTCACTATTTGCGTGACAGCAGCAGTTTTTCGGCAAGATCGGTTACCACCCACTCTTCTGCGATTTGACCGTCACGGAATTCGGATACCACCATATCTCTCCAGATGATCGGCTTGCCTGTCGCCGGAAATCCTTTGAATGGTCCCGTGTGCTTGGCCGTCAACGTTCGTTGCCATGCGACACGATTCCTTTCCTTGACTAAAACGTCGACTTCAACGGCGATGTCCGAAAACGCACGCCGATATGCCCGAACAACTTGATTGACCACATCATGTCCGCCTGTCAGATGCTGCCCTGTAACATGAGCGACATAATCAGGCGAGAAATAGTCTGCGATGGAGTCGAGGTTTCCATCGACGATGACGTTAGCATTGGCAGCCTCAATGATAGATGTATAAGTACGTGCCAATTGAAAATACTCCTTACCTGCTTCATCCGAATCTGACAATTTAACAACCTAGGTGCAGTGGTTCGTTCCCTGTTTAATCCTCTAGGTACTATTTGCTCTCTGCTCGCGCCTCGTCGCCGCTATCCAGTTTCTTGAACTCCGCCGCTGTCATTGTTTTGGTGACCGCATCGCCCAGTACCACGAGGCCGCCCTCGCTGGGGACCTTCTTTTCATAAAGGATTGGAGTATTCCCAAGATCTTTCGCCTTCCTGAACTGAATGCCAGGATTCAAAACGAACTCGCCCGATTTCAGTTTCTTGCAAGCAACCGAATTCGCGAATTCCTCCTTTTTAGCCGAATCGGTCAGCATATCGATAAGATCGTCCGCTGACTTCGGCCCTTGCCCATGACTGTCGTGATAGGCATGGTACGCACCTCCCAAAGCTTGGAGATCGTCTTTGTTGCTTGCAGAACCTCCAGTCGATGAAGAATTGCAACCACCAAAACCGACCGCCATGACGAGCACAGCCACGAAACAAAATACCGAACGAATACGAATCATATTTGTTACCTCAAATGCTTTACACCATCAGAAAACGTAGACTTTTCGCCCGCGCGACCGCCATAGTATGGCACCGTCCCCCTTCGTGTGGACGCGATTCGATAGCTGGCGATCTTCCAATGATACAACATCGGAAACTAACTACAAACCGGGGGCCTTCTTTAGATACGGAGGTTGCGTTATGCGGGCCTCGAGGGGACCAACAATTCCCCTAGAGCTCGTGATTGCCCTGGAGTTCGCGATGGTCTTGTACCAAAGTCTTTTCTAAAGCGATGTTGTCCCCCCACGTGTTTGATGCCATTTGCCCCAGGAGAATACGCCCATCCCCCCCCTGAGTTTAAGCTCACGTTTCGGGGTATGAGCTTGCAGATCCGAGTCGATGGTTCACACAGAGTCGCAGAGGCACAGAGAC
>CAIXME010000253.1 GCA_903920425.1 uncultured Pirellula sp.
ATCCGAAGCGTGAGCGAGTGACCGCGAGTCCCTGGCTCACGCTTTTTTTATTTGCGCTATCTGTGTTCAGGCTCGATGGTTCACGCGGAGGCGCGGAGACGCGGAGAAGAGTTGTGATCCAAAAAATGAATACTTGAAGTCTCTGTGTCTCTGTGTCTCGGTGTCTCTGTGGTGAAAAATCTTGTTACGCATCGGGTTGTGATTAAAACAACAATCCCCAACGCATCGTGTTGTGATAGTCTCAATCATCTTTTGGTAGCCAGCACGACCACGGAATGATGGTCCTGCGAGCAGCGATCTTGCAACGTCGCAAGCCACCGATACTCATGCCAATGCATGCAGCCTGCGTAGAACAACTTGTGCCATGTCGACTTGCAACGCGCTCGCAGTTGCCCGCCAACCAGGCACCGCATTCACTTCTAGCAACATATCTCGGCCGTCACGAGTGGGTAAAACATCGACACCCACCATCCAACCTCCTATGGCTTGACTAGCTTTGAACGCGATCGCTATCTGTTCAAAGGTTGGTTCGTGGGGAGTCGCAAACCCGCCTTGCGATACATTGGATTTCCAGTTTCCGCGATTTTCTCGTCGCACACAAAAGAGTTCATCCCCGAGAACCAGCAGTCGCAGATCGTATCCAACGCTTTCCAAGAACTCCTGTACGTAAATTACCGATTGCAATTGCTCTAGCGTACTGAATACACGCCAGGCCATATCTCTGTCGGTAACGCGAACGATCCCTCGACCTTCACCACCAAAAATCGGCTTAACGATGCAGTCTTGACCGAGCGCGTCCCACGCAGCCAAGGCATCATCTCGTGTTTGGCAGCAGATCGTTCGAGGGGTCGCGATTGCATGTCGACGAGCCACGTCCAGGGTTAGCCATTTGTCGATTGCGATTTCGAGGGTTCGCGGCGAGTTCAGCACCTGCACCCCACTTGCAGACGCAGCGTGTAGCGCATTCATTCGAAAGACAATCTGCTCGACGGAGCCCAAAGGCATCGTGCGAACAAGAACCGAATCGAAATCGGCGAGGGAAACCTGCTGGGCCTGGAATCCGGGCTCATCGGACTGAGTCCAACTAGACGCGATGGGCATGTCGCCGACAGTAGACTGCACGCTGAGACGGGAAAAAGCCAGCGAATCGATGACCGTCGGTCTTTCAGCGGATAATTCCTCAGCTGCTCGCCGTAAATCTCGCATGTACCAACTGGATGGTGAGCCAAGCACGCCAACGCGAAATGCTCCTTGGTCATGCTTGCAGGATTCAGAATTCATGGCTAGTTTTCGGCAGTAGATGGGGCCGAGTAACTTTCGCTAAACGAAAGAGCCAGGATGTCAGGTCGAAGTTCACCAAACCGAAAGGAGTTCCCCGTCTTCAAGTTTACCAACGTGATCATGCCGGGACTGAATAACCCAGCATCGACTTTATAGAAATCGTAGTCGTATTTCTTGAAGGTCTTGGCAAACGGAATTCCGTAGTCACGCGATACGCAGCTAGGTACCTTGGGGCCAAGCTCTTGTAATTGAGAGTCCTCTGCATGCACCCAAAGAGTAACATGGCCGCCGTAGAGAATCGCATCATTGGTTCGACCGATTCCTTTCACGAAATCGATGGCAGGGGGAGGCAACGGAGCCGATCCATAACCGGACACGATTGACTGCAAGTCGAATCCTAGCTCAAAGAGCTTGTGCAACGATGTTTCCACGGTTCGTGCTACGACTTGGAGCGTGCCGGCTATCGAACGGGTTGGGGCCACACACAGGGTGACGTTTTTAACATCCACAGCGCACTCTGCTGCAATGATCTCGCAAACCGATTCGTCAGGAATACAGTCGCATTCCAAGACACCGACTGCGTAGGAGCTCGTATCCGACACATTGAGTGTCTTGAGAATATGTTCTTTTCCACGCTTGGTGCGCATTGGTCCGGAACCCATTGCGAAGAATTTATCTTTCTGCACGGGCCATCCGGCGTACTGTGCCGACATGCATGCATGCACAGGATCGTCGGTCGCAACTTGAATGATGGGCCATGGCCCCAGTGAGTCCTTGTTGGGGTGAACCGTAATTTTGGCTCGATCGGCCATACAGATACGCGCCAAATTTTGGCCAGCCAGAATCCCTCCCTTGGCGTTCACACC
>CAIXME010000254.1 GCA_903920425.1 uncultured Pirellula sp.
CGCGGGAATAGGTGATGCCATCCGTAAATGGACTAAGCAGCATTTAGAAAAACTAAACGAATCTGGGCAACTGGTTTCCGATGCTAACGCGGACGAAGTGTACGGCAGTATGTACGAAGACTTCCTCGCCAATATCGAACCGCCCTTCTTGCAAGCCATGATGAATGCATTCGATGGCAACCGCGCCGCAATCGCGGCCCAACTCGGGCTTCATCGCTCAACCCTTAGACAAAAGATGAAGCGGTACGATATCGGATAATTGCACTCGATCATTGCAGATGCTGTTGGCAAAATCAGTACTCGATGGCAAAAGGCTCACCAATGAGATCCGCCCATTTCTTTTTTTGTTGATCGTCAAGACTGTCAATGATGCGTTCAACTGTCCTTTTCGTTTGACTCTCGATCAGCTCTCGATCGAATCGGGAGTCACCTGGGCGGGGGCCATGCATGGGTGGTTCTCGCATCCCGCCGATCGGTGGCGGGCCAGGGAAATCGGGTTCGTGCGGTGGACGATTGTTGTTAGGCATGTTGCTTCGACCATTGTTCATTCCGCGACCATTGTTGTTTCGCTTCTTGCTCGCGCGGTCCGGTCGCTCCTGCTCGATGATCAAACCAATAAGCTTGCGTTGATCTTGTGTGAGAGCAAGCAATTCCGCAATCTCAATCGATTTGAAGATGAATGGCAGTCTGGTCTGTCGATGGATTTCGTTTAATCGTTTACGCTGCGAATCGGTTAGCTTGTTCTCGATCGCCTCGAACTCCTCGACGCGATCCTCTGACGGTTCGGAACGGCTCTCTCCGCCGCTTCCTCCATCCTCCATCGCTTCGACGCTATGAATCTTGTCTGTTACGAAGTTGGCTACCTCGCCATCTAATCGAATTTCATTTTGCACAGAGGGGTAGGCCAAAAGTTTTAGTGGTTCGAAACGGTCGAGTCGCTTCAAAGCCTCAACCAATTTCTCGACTCGCCCCATCGTGGCAGACAGCTCCTCCTGAAGGGTCGGGCTTTTGCCTTGTGCGTCGATAAAATCGCGATAGAAATCGAGGGAAGTTTCCAGAAACTCTCTGCGTAGCGTCTTCAGATCAGGGCGGTTCGCCAACTCAATTTCACCCAATTGGCTGAAAGTATCTACGGCGCGACGAGCCTGCTGAAAACTGATATCCGACGCTATGCGGTGAGTCGTTTCTCTTTCGAGAGCTGCTTGCGTTTTGCTTTGCTCTCGCAACACGGCTATGGTTGTCCCGAGCAAGGCTACGCCAGAAAGAATTAGAAAGCCGATTCCCGCAGCGACAAGCCCTGCGTGACGTTTACGCCATTTCCCGAACCGTTGTAGCAGGGAAGGAGGTTTGGCCAGGATCGGCTTATCATCCAACCACCGCTGCAGATCGTCTGCAAAATGAGCGGCCGTCGCATAGCGGTCCTTGGGATCTTTGGCGATGGATTTCAGTGTGATCGTCTCGAGTTCTGATGGGATCGTCGCATCGATACTTTTGGGTAAACGAGGATCCACGTGCGCTATCTGGTTGGACAATTCGTTGTAGCCAACACCGATCACGGCGGGTTGCAGCGTCAGCAACTCATACAGCGTGATCCCGAGTGAGTAGATATCGGTTCGGTGATCAATCGGGGCGAGTCCACCTGACGCTTGCTCTGGGCTCATGTAACGCAGGGTGCCAACCAAGTCGCCCGTCCGCGTTAAGTTCGAATCGGTTTGGACCAACGCGAGCCCAAAGTCGGTGATCCAAATATTGCCGACGGGGTCCAACATGATGTTGGCGGGTTTGATGTCGCGATGCACTACCCCATACGAGTGAGCATGATCAAGCCCTCGCGCGGCTTGCACAATCATTTTCGCAAGCGATTTGAAGTGTCGGTCTCGAAGTGATCGATTGTTAGTGGACTGAGTCGAATCGAAAGGGGCGGTCGTCAGTGTGTTGGTCGTATTGGTGGATAGTTGCGCGGTTGATGGAGTGTTGGCACCAGTCGCGCTGCGTGAACTGTTTTCCAGTGAGCTTCGAGAATCCTTGATCGATGCGATTACATCCGCCAATGATCTTCCTTCTATCAGTTGCATGGCATAGTAATGCACTCCGCGATCGGAACCCACCGCGTACACAGGCACAATATGGGTATGGTGCAATTGTGCTGCTGCTTGTGCCTCGTTTCGGAACCTTTGCAAACGGACTGCGTCCAACGCACCAGCAAACGAAAGCACCTTGAGCGCAACCCGTCTTCCCAGCGATAGCTGTACCGCTTCGTACACCACGCCCATTCCACCACGGCCAATTTCTTTGACGATTTGAAAATCGCCAAGGGCTGATGGCATTGACCCGTCGATGGAGGCAATTGATCCTGCGAAATGAGTCGGATTTTCATCGAGCGGACGTTTGACTCCAAACCCTTTCTGAAGCATGGCGAGTCCTGCCAAGCAAGGCTCTAACGTCGAAGCAATGTCGGGATACTCTTTGCAAAATGCATTGACCTCTGGAGCGTTACCCGACTCCATCATGGCCATAAAGCGTTTGACGGCATCGACAACGCGAGGATCCTCAGCAGCTGATCTCGAAGCGGCCTCGCTGGAAACATGAAATTGGGCTGTTGGCTCGGCGAACGATTCGAGGGGCTGCCCCGAGAGTTTGTCTTTGTCGTTCATATACTATTGCGGGTCCATTTCCAGTTTCAGCTTGGCCAAGCCCCGAACCCACAACTTCTCAACGCTATCCACGGACTTGTCCATCGCCAAGGCGACTTCTTTGAATGGCAAGCCTTGGATATTGCGGAGGATGATCACTGTGCGGTAATCGACTGGTAAGGCATCGAGCGCCGTGGCCAAAGCGAGCATGGTTTCGTTCTGCATCAGTTTGGTGCTCGGCGAATCTAGCTTTGCTACCAAGCCGCGTTCAAAACAGCCGGATGCTTGGTCCAGTTCTTGATTCAACGATTGTTCGAGCCGGATATCCCGTTGTTGTGTACCGATGTACTTGCGAAAGTGCTTTGCAAGCAAATGAGCAAGTATTCCTCGCAGCCACCCTGTAAATTCTGCGTGGCTTGTGCCACGGAAGGTATCAATCTGTTTGTGCGCTTCGAGAAACGTCTCCTGGACCATATCGGATGGATCGGCTTTTCCGCGGAGTCGTTGATGAATCTGCGTCGAAGCTAGCATTTTTAGATACGAGCCATGCCGAGTCAGAATTCCACCTAAGGCATCTCGATCGCCTGCAATTGCTTGTTTCAATTGCTCGTGTAATGCCGTCGAGGAACTGTCCGCCATGAAAAAACCAGCTGAGTAATGAGAATGATTCAGATATGGTTCGAATTATAGCCACTATTGGAAAGAGAATCATTGCGAAAAACAATGACAACATGAGTACTTGGCATACGGTCAGTATCATTGCTCTTGCTTTGCATCGTCCATCTCACCTATTTTCGCTACTGGCGGGTGCTGCGCAAACAAAATCAACAGATCAAACCGCCATTTTGCACGATAGATGACTTTGCAATTCGTTGCTTCGTTCATTTTCCAAGGATGGAAAACGAGTATGAGACAGACCAAATTTCACTTCACCAAATCAGTTCCAAGTGAAACGCGAAAACGCTGGTTGCGAATCCCTTTTTTGGCAATGCTCCTAACCGGCTTGAGCACGACCGTCGACGCACAGGATCGTTCTAGCAAAGATCGGCCCGGGGCGGTTTCCGTACCGCCATCCCCTACAGCAAAAACCGAGCGGGAATGGATTTGGCACTCTGATGCTGACTCCGCCAACGCGCGCACTGGAGATGCGTTCTTCCGCCGCGTGATGGATTTGCCCGAAACAGAAAAGGCTGTCATCGAATTCGAAGCCGACGACGTTTGCGAAGTGTTTGTCAACGGCAGGCGAGTAGGGACAACGAAAACCGCTCGGACTATGGAACGTGTAGACGTTTCGACCGCTGTTCGCCCAGGTAAGAACATCATTGCAATTCGAGCGAACAACCGCGTCGGCAATGACGCTGGGCTGAAAGTCGGATTCATGTTCAAGCCAAGCGGAGCCAAATGGCGAATCGTCGTAAGCGACACGGAGTGGAAGTCGAGCAAGATCGCATCACAAAACTGGCAATTGCTGCGATTTGACGACAGCAAATGGGAAGCGGCGGTCTCGTCAGAGCCCGACTTGCAAGCGAACTCTGTTGCGGAAACGACCAAGCTGAAAGCGAATCCTGTCGTCGTTTCACTGGGTGACTACGATTCGTCCAAGGGCCCACCGCCGGTCGAGCGTTTCAAGACCAAGCCTGGCTTCGTTGTCGATGAAGTTATCGATCATTCGGTCGTAGGCTCGGTATTGGCGATGGCATTCAACGAGTTTGGCCACATCGTCGCGTCGCAAGAAGGGGGCCCCATGGTCTTGATCTATGACGCGGACAAAGATGGCATCCCAGAAAAGACGCGAACCTATTGCGATCTTATCGAGAACGTACAAGGGATTTTGCCGCTCAACGGCGATGTCTATGTTACGGGAGATGGACCAGACGGATCGGGCGTTTATCGGCTGATTGACGAAGATCGTAATGGCGAATTGGAGAAGTCCGAAACGCTTCTGCAATTCAAGGGTGCGCCGGGCGAACACGGCCCACACCAATTGGCATTCGGTCCTGATGGTTGTATCTACGTTGTGGTAGGAAACCATTCCCAGTTAGCAACCCCCGCAGACAGTAGCAGCCCCTACCGGGCTCCCTACGAGGGTGACTTAGTGCAGCCACGCTTTGAGGATCCAGGTGGGCACGCTGATGGAGTTAAAGCACCAGGCGGGACCGTCGTGCGATTAGAGTTGGCTACCAAGCGAGCTCAAATTGTTGCAGGCGGACTGCGCAATGCTTACGATTTGGCCTTTCATCCCAACGGTGCTCTCTACGTCCATGACAGTGATATGGAAGCGGACATCGGCGCCGTTTGGCACCGACCCACCGGTTTGTTCCGAGTGGCCGAAGGGGGAGAATACGGATGGCGCAGCGGGTGGGCGAATTGGCCTGAATACTACTTGGATCGGCTCCCAGCTTTGGCAACATCGGGTCGTGGCTCGCCAACCGGAATGACGGTATACGCCCACCACAAGTATCCCGCACGGTTCCACAGGGCCCTGTTTCTAGCCGATTGGTCCGAAGGCAGAATCCTCACGTACAACGCAGAAACCACCGACAAAACCAAAGCGAAAATGGAGGAGTTTGTTGTTGGCACTCCGATGAATGTGACCGACCTCGAAGTTGGCCCAGATGGATGGCTCTACTTTTCAACAGGCGGGCGGGGCACCGACGGTGGTATCTATCGCGTGCGATGGGTCGGCGAAATTCCCGATCAAGTTACCAATCTGGGCGAAGGCATTACACGTGCGATTCGCCAACCGCAGATTTACTCTGCGTACGGACGGCAAGCGGCCGCAGTTCTCAAGAAAGAACTTGGCAGCGATTGGGCGGAGCAAATCGCTGGCGTTGCGTACAGCAGTGAAAACCCAGCGCGCTACCGCATGCAGGCGTTGGACTTGATGCAATTGCTCGGGCCGATACCTAGCACCGAGATGCTAGTTGAACTCAGCAACAGCACGAGCGATCAATTGCAAATGAAATGCGCGAGACTTCTCGCTCTTCATATCGGTGACGATGACGCGGTGGCGCAGTTGCGCAAATTACTGCGAGATGATAACTCCGACGTGCGCATCGCAGCATGCGAAAGTATCCTTCGTCAAGGTATCGAGTGCGAACCACAGGACCTCAAAAAGATGCTGACCAGCAACGCTCGCGAGGAGCGGTTCGCCGCCCGACGCGCTCTCGCGTTGATCGCAAGCGACCGTTGGCGAGACGAATTCCTGGGGGATACCTCGAACCGTTTGGTCGTCAACGCTGCATTGACATTGATCTCGTCTGATCCCGGTAAAACCAACGCGGAACTCATCGTTGATGCGTTGATGCGGCAATCCCAAGGGTTCGTGAGCGACGCCGATTTCGTCGACCTGCTCCGAGTTCTTCAGGTCACCCTCCACCTCAATCCTATCGACCGACAAAAGCTGTCCGATTTGTCGACGCTGGTAGAGCGTGAATTCCCTGCGGGCAATGCCGCAATCAATGCCGAGCTCGTACGATTGGCCACGTATTTACAAAGCGATATTATTCCGGCTGCCATCAAATATGTTCAGTCCGATGTTCCGATGCCCGAACGCATGTTGATCGCGATGCATTTGCCGATGATCAAACATGAATGGACATCCACCGAACGTATGGCTGTGTTGCAGTTTCTGGAAACGGCCCAACAAGCCAAGAGCGGTAGTTCCTATCAGCTTTACGTCATGAGGACCTCTCAGGCTATGGCTGACCATTTGACGGAATCCGAAGCGATCCGAATTTTGGAACTGGGAGAACAGTATCCCAACGCAGCGCTCACAGCCCTCTTCAAAACGCCAGAACAACTTTCGCCCGAGCAAATTGAAACACTCATTCGTCTCGATACCGCCATCGATAAAGGTGGTCTTGAGGAAGATGTATTCAAGAGACTCAAAACCGGGATAACTGCGATTCTATCGCGACAGAATGACGATACCGCCATCGAACACTTGCGTCAGCGATGGCGCAAGAGTCCCGATCGACGCGCATCGATCGCCCTCGCACTGGCTCAGAAGCCTGATGAACGGAACTGGGATTATCTGGTTCGCTCCATCGGCTTGCTCGATTCATTTGCGGTTCAGGATGTTTGCGATACCCTACGGAAAATAGATGTTGCCACCGAAGATCCTGAGGCACTTCGTCAAACGATTCTGCAGGGGTGCAAACTGTTCGAAGCCGGTAACGATCCAACCCCCACATTGCAATTGATGGAGTTTTGGACCGGCGAAAAGATGGAACGCCCTGCTGATCGCAAGCAGTCCCCGATGACCGCCTGGCAAAAATGGTACGAAATCCGATTTCCCGATCTTCCTCCAGCAGTACTGCCAAGCGAAACGGAGCAGCCAAGATGGTCGCTTGGTTTCTTGGAGCAGTTCTTGGCAGGAGAACAAGGCAAATACGGCTCGCGTGAAAGCGGGATGCAGGTGTTTGCAAAAGCGCAATGCAATTCATGCCACAAGCTCAACTCAACAGGTACGGGATTTGGCCCCGATCTATCGAGTGTAACGCGGCGCTTTACACGTTCCGAGTTCCTTGAGTCTACCTTGTTTCCATCGCACGTAATCAGCGATCAATACGCATCGAAAAAGGTTTTGACTCAAAACGGACAAGTCTACACAGGGATTGTTGCGCAATCGGCTAAAGGGGTCACTGTTCGAACCAAAGAAAACAAAGATTTCGTCATACCTAAAGATGAAATCGATGAGATTCTCCCGAGCAAGGTTTCTGCGATGCCTGCAGGATTGCTGGACAAGCTAACGCCAACAGAAATTCGCGATCTGCTCTGTTATGTGGGGTATCTACCTCAAGAGCAAGTCGCCGAAGAAAAGCCAGCAACCATTCGCCGTTAAGGCTGCGATTGGCATGCATGGCGGATGGCGAGCGAAACAAGCAACGTTTGTCGCGAGGTCGGAAGACGAGTCTTCTTCCGACGGCAGTGGGCCGATGGGATAAAGGCGATTCAGCATCCACCCGTAGCCCTCGTATTCTTCGTCTGCAACAATGCTAGCAGCCTTGGAGTGAAATCCAGGAGTTTTCCCTGTCGTCCCTCCGTATCTAGGTATGCGTGTTTGCAATGAAAAGAGTCACAGGCATTGGTGGTGTTTTCTTTCAGTCCGAAAATCCGGTTGCGATTCGGGCTTGGTACAAAGAGCACCTGGGAATCGATGTGCAAGATTGGGGGGGAGCTTCGTTTCCCTGGGCCGACGCGGATGGCAATCCTGCTGCAGGAACAACGGTTTGGAATATCGCCAAAGCCCCTAGCGATTACTTTGCTCCCAGCAACGCGCCCTTCATGATCAACTATCGTGTTGCCGACCTTCATGAACTCGTTAAGGCATTGAGGTCTGAGGGCTGTAATGTTCTTGAAAAAATCGAAGAGTCCGAGTTCGGTAAGTTCGCTTGGGTCATCGATCCAGATGGGAACAAGGTAGAACTCTGGGAACCGCCAGCAGGCCAATAGAGACCAGGCCGATTGGACTATTTTCACGCGGTTTCACCCCTTGACCATATCACGCTGCCCCGTCGTTATCCGGGAGCGGCGCCGCATGGGACCATGCGAGTTATCAAGTGATTGTACCTTGGAATAAAACCGAACTTTTTCGAATGTTTTAGGTGTTTTCCTGTTAACGACGTGAAACGGCCTGATTGCCGAGAGATAGATGGCTTAATTGAGTCTTTTCACGTTGTTTTCATTAAGTTGGGATTGGAGGAACGTGTTGGTCTCCCTATCCTACCACGTGTTCTCGCAATACTTTTGTAGGAAGTGCGACGTCTCAATTGTGGTGTTGGCTTGGGATTTCGATCCCGCCTGTTCACTTGATGCGTAAACGCAGAAGTGTTTTTGAACCTTACGTGAGTCGTTCACTGATCCCTTTGAGCAATGCATGCGCAATCCTAAAGAGTTGTTGGTCGCTTCGAAAGCCTTTACGTCTGAGACTAAATGGCTGAGCTGGTGGCATTTGTTGCTCGCAATTGGGTTGTACTTCGTTACGTTGGCAATTGCGTGTTCGAATCTGCATATCGCATTGCGAGTGGTGAGCAGCATTGTCAGTGGACTGCTGATCATTCGACTGTTCATCATTTATCATGATTTCAATCACGGCGCGATTCTTCGGAAATCTTGGCCAGCCGCCGTTATTTTAAAACTGTATGGAATGTTGGTATTGAGTCCCTCTAGTGTTTGGAACCATTCCCACGATCACCATCATAAACACAATTCCAGGTCATCCGGAAACAACTCTGGTTCCTATCCCTTGATGACACGAGAGGAATACCTCAAAGCGAACTGGCAAAAACGATTTGCTTATGCGGTGTCTCGTCATCCACTCACCATTTGCCTTGGGTACCTAACGGTTTTCCTTTACGGCATGAGTTTGAGATCGTTTTTCATACATCCTTGGAGGCATCTCGATGCGGGACTTGCCGTCGTTCTGCACGTTGCTCTGTTAACGTTTTGTTGGTACCAAGGGCCTGATATTCTGATCCTTGCGATGATCGTACCGCTGGTCACCGCGTGTGGCATGGGGTCCTATCTATTCTATGCCCAGCATAATTTCCCTGCCTGCCAACTTCATAAACGCGAAGATTGGCACTACGTTTTAGCTGCCCTCAAATCGTCCAGCTATATTCGCATGAGCAAGCTGATGCATTGGTTCAC
>CAIXME010000255.1 GCA_903920425.1 uncultured Pirellula sp.
GCTGCTGTGCTGGATGAACCTAGCTTGGCAGCGTTCCAGCAAGCGACACTTGGACGAGCGATGCGCGTCGCACAGGCGTCCGGTGGAGTATTGGGTTTGGGAGAGAGGGTATCAGAGAACGAACGCCATGCTTTGCATGATCTGGAGCATGCGTTGACAAAGCCTAAGCTTGGGTAGCGACGAGTGGCGGTTGTTTAGACGCAAGCCCGATGGCGTCCGGACGGTGTGGGGCTTGTTGCTTCAAATGTAAGCCGACGCGTTAGGGCCAAGCGCGTACACAGCAACTATAAAAAATTTCTCAGGACTCCAAGCCCGAACCTGGCTGCAACAACAAGCCCACCAAAAATCCCAACAACGCGGTAGTTTCAAAAACTAGCTCTGCCCGCAATTCGGTAATCCCGATAGGGATTAAAGCTTGTAGCCGGTGGTTGAGCGAAGCGACACCACCGGTATCGTATCCACGTGTCCTACGCATCCCGAAGGGATGCCAGAATCGATCCTTCAATCGACTACGACATTAGGAGTATCGAACTATCGGCGATGTGTGTCTGCTGGCATCCTTTCAGGATGCAAAGACAAATTGATAACATTACCGGTGGTGTCGCTGCGCTCAACCACCGGCTACAGGCTTGTATCCTTCCAGGATAGAAAACGGAAGGCTGCCTCTCCAACGTAGCTCTGGTCTCCAAGCCCGAGCCCAACGGCAACAATATTCCAATCCAAAAATCGCAACTCGCAGATGCAGAAAACTAGGTTAGCAAGGGGCACAGTATCCCTCGCCAACGCGTCGGGTTACGATTGGATAAACAGCGGCTTGCGCCGATCTGATAACAACTGCTTGGGTATGTGCGTAAAAAAACAGCGATCGCTTTGTTAGGAGCGATCGCTGTTTTGTGCTTTTGACGGTGTGTTCTGCGATTACGGGGTTGCTGTAACGGGCGCTGCTGCAGAGACGGGTTCTTGCGTAGCAGGTTTCGCTTCGGTGGTCACCGGTGCAACTGCTGGTGCAGGAGTGGCGTTCGTTGCAGGCGAGATCACATCGCCGTTTAGAGGTTTGCGAGCAAGCTTCTCATTGAGCATGGCCGTTTGGTAGGCAAACGCTGCCATGATGATCGAAGCTTGCTTTGCGTCATCGGGTTGGACACGTTCGTAGACGTCCATGCTGGAATGGTGCGTTCGCGTGTCGTATTCGATTTGATCTTGAATGAATTGAAAGCCTGGCAGGCCAACAGAATCAAACGAGAGGTGGTCTGTACCGCCGGTGTTGGAAGCGGCAATCGTGGTTGCTCCCATTTCGGCGAAAGGAGCCAGCCATGATCGGAACGTGGGACGCAAGGCTTCGTTTCCTTGCAAGTAGATGCCGCGGATTTTTCCCGCTCCGTTGTCTAGGTTAAAGTAGGCCGACAGCTTTTCGTGTTCTGGCTTGAGTTCGTACTGGGAACGAGGCCGATCACCGCGTGGGGCACCGCCAGCAGGTGGGGCGCCGTCGCGAGAAGGTTGGACGACACTGCCGAAGTGTTCGGTAACGTAGGCTTTTGAACCAAACAAGCCTTGCTCTTCGCCGGTCCAGAGACCGATACGGATGGTGCGGCGTGGTTTGGCGCCAATCGACTTGAGGATACGGACGGCTTCCATGGCAACGGCGCATCCGACGGCGTTGTCGGTGGCGCCTGTTCCAGCGTGCCATGAGTCAAAGTGAGCGCCGAGCATGACGACTTCGTCCTTGAGATCGGTGCCTGGAATCTCTGCGATGATGTTAAAGCTGTTCAGATCGTCGGTATGGAATTGGCTACCGATATCGATTTCGAGGACGGGTTTGATTCCTCGTTCCAGCATGCGTGCGAGGCGATTGTAATGCTCGACGGAGAGAACGACTTGCGGCAGCACGTCGGTGGCTTCGACGGACCATGGCTGAATACGCGCGGCTGGTCGTCCACCTTCTTGTCCGGGTGCATCTGGTTTACGAGGCAAGGTTGCCCCCGAGACGAAAACGGTACCGCCATCTCCGCGGCCGGGTTCTAGAACGACAGCGGCACCTTCGCTGTAAACGAATTGCCATTTGTCGGCTTGGAGTTGCATCGCATTACGCGTTTCAGCGTTTCCACCGGTTGGAGGTCCACCTGCAGGGGCTGCTGGAGCAGCACCCGCTGCGGCGCCGGTTGGCGCGTTGGTTCCAGGACCGGTAGGGCCAGGGCCACCAGGTCCGCCTGGGCCGCCAGCTCCTCGACGTCGGCCTGGGCCACGTTGCGATGCGGACTCAGAATTGGCGAGAGCCAACAGTTGTTCGTCCGTTTGACGGGTCGCGGGTGCTTCGAAGAGAGCTTTGACCTCGCGAGGCGGGCTGATCATCACGATCGAACGCAAAAGTTTGCCTCGATACTTTTCGAAATCTTCGGGCTTAGACACGTCTAACAAAATCGGAACGCCAC
>CAIXME010000256.1 GCA_903920425.1 uncultured Pirellula sp.
AATTCAGAAAGCTAGATATCGATGCCTTGAAAAAGGATCTCGCGACATTGATGACGACGTCGCAAGACTGGTGGCCCGCAGATTATGGGCACTACGGTCCCCTGTTCATCCGCATGGCATGGCACAGCGCAGGAACCTATCGTGTTTCCGATGGACGCGGGGGGGCATCGTACGGCACCCAACGGTTCGCTCCATTGAACAGCTGGCCAGACAACGCAAATTTGGACAAGGCGCGTCGATTGCTATGGCCGATCAAGCAGAAGTACGGCAACAAGATCTCTTGGGCCGACCTGATGGTACTCACCGGGAACGTCGCATTGGAGTCGATGGGGTTTCAGACTTTTGGCTTTGCCGGCGGTCGTGAAGATGTATGGGAACCACAAAACGACATCTACTGGGGGCCTGAAAGCGAATGGCTTGGAGACAAGAGATATGCGGACGGTCGAAAGCTAGAGAATCCATTGGCTGCCGTGCAAATGGGGCTCATCTACGTCAACCCTGAGGGGCCAAACGGAAAACCTGATCCGCTAGCTGCTGCAAAAGACATCCGAGAGACTTTTGCTCGAATGGCCATGAACGATGAAGAAACGGTCGCGTTGATCGCTGGTGGTCACACCTTTGGAAAGGCACACGGAGCGGCGGATGCGAGCAAGTTTGTAGGCGCAGAACCGGAAGGCGCTAGCATCGAAGAGCAAGGGCTCGGATGGAAAAACAAGTTCGGAAAAGGCAACGGAAAAGACACCATCACCAGTGGACTCGAGGGTGCCTGGACCACTACGCCGACCGCTTGGTCGAATGGCTATTTCAGCAATTTGTTCGATTACGAATGGGAGTTGGTAAAGGGCCAAGGGGGCGCATGGCAATGGGCCCCGAAGGAAGAATCGGCTAAAGGGACGGTGCCAGATGCACATGACAAGTCCAAGAGCCATGCACCCATGATGTTCACGACAGACATGGCATTGAAACTAGATCCGATCTATGCACCTATCTCCAAGCGATTCCATGAGCAACCCGAGGTATTCGCTGCTGCATTTGCGAAAGCGTGGTACAAACTAACGCATCGCGACATGGGCCCTGTTTCTCGTTGCCTTGGCCCGTTGGTCCCAGAAGCACAGATCTGGCAAGACCCCGTCCCCGCAGTCGACCATAAACTCATCGACGAAAAGGATATCGCGTCACTCAAGGCAAAACTGCTGGCATCAGGCATCAAGAGCTCGCAGCTCGTTTCGACCGCTTGGGCGTCCGCATCCACGTTCCGGGGTTCGGACAAACGAGGCGGCGCGAATGGGGCTCGGATTCGACTGGCCCCACAGAAAGATTGGGAAGCGAACAATCCTGCCGAACTTGCAAAGGTATTGGTAGCTTTGGAAGCGATCCAAAAGGATTTTAACAAGGCGCAGACCGGTGGAAAGAAAGTCTCCATGGCGGACCTTATCGTCTTGGGTGGTTGTGCTGCAATCGAATCGGCTGCGAAAAAAGCTGGGCACGATATCGTGGTTCCATTCACTCCAGGGCGAACGGATGCAACTCAAGAGAACACCGATGTGGAGTCGTTTGCCGTTCTCAAGCCTGCGGTAGATGGTTTTCGCAATTACTTTGGTCACGAGCACGATCGCCCAGCGGAAGAGTTGCTAGTTGACCGCGCGCAACAGCTTAAATTGACAGCTCCGGAAATGACAGTCTTGATCGGTGGCATGCGTGTACTGAATACCAGCAGCAGCTTCCCACAACTTGGCTTGTTCACCAAACGGCCCGGTGTTCTCACCAACGACTTCTTTGTCAATCTACTGGATATGAGCACCGAATGGGCAAAGTCTCCCGTCTGCGAACATTTCTACGAAGGACGCGACCGTTCGACCGGTGAAATCAAGTGGACCGGAAGCCGTGTTGATTTGGTTTTTGGTTCGAATTCTCAACTTCGAGCGATCGCAGAAGCATACGCTTCGGACGACAACCAACGCAAATTCGTGGACGATTTCGTCGCTGCATGGAACAAGGTGATGAACCTAGATCGATTCGACGTGACTCCGAAGAACTAGTTCTTTGCTTCGGATCAAGATCGATGGTGTAGATTCGTTAGAGGCAAGGGGCTAGTCCGTTATAGGCCCCTTGTCTCCGTCGTGAAATACGCGAGTCAAGCACAACTCACACTCTCTCACGCGTCTATCGGTTTCTTTGCACTATAGAGCGTCATGGTTCCGTAAAGGGTACTAAACGTCTGGCGTTGCATCACGCTGACAAAGCCAGCTTTTTCGAATAGTGTGATCAGTTCTCCAGACACGTTGTCTCGTGTGTTGGCAAAGCCATCAAAAATCTGAACGAACAGAAACAAAGTTCGCATCAGAGCGTTGTCAGGGCGTCCCCAGTCTGCAACGTGCAACTCTCCGCCGGGTTTAAGCACACGAAAAAGCTCTCTAGCAGTCCGCTGTTTGCTTTCCCACGACAAATGATGAAAGAATAAGCTTGATACCACACGATCAAAGTGCGATGGGGAATAGGGCAATGTGTAGGACAACGCATGGTCGAAACGAACGGAGACGCCTGTTCGTTTCGCCTTGCCAGCGGCAGTGGCCAAAATGATCGGATCGCCGTCGACGCCAGTAACTTCCGCCTCAGGATGCTGTTGCTTGATCCAAATGGCGAGTGTGCCGGTTCCGCAAGCTAAATCCAGGACCTTATGATTCGATCCGATGCGCGATTGATCAATGAGGGCGTGCTTGAAACGTCGTTCTCGCGTCGTGGAACCAACGATCGCATCGTAATACGGCGTAAGAAAATGAAAACGAAGAGCTGGTAGGTAGTTGGGATCAGACTGTCGCTGCATTGTTATTCTGCGTTCTCAGAGAACGATGGACTGAGCTCGCGATGTCGGCTTAAGTACATTGATTGGTGACGTATCGCTCGGAGGCATCCGACTTTGTGTTTGGAACTATGCGAGTCTTTCCAGTTTGCCTTTTCGGCGCACGATATTCTTATAGTCCCACTGGATGGTTTTGGACTTCTTTAGCCATCGTCGCAAATCCACTTTTTTAATCTCCGAAGAGTCCGAATAGAACACCGAGGCGTCTTTGAACTTTGTGCCAACGACGTTTAGTCCCGCCTCCTCGAAATCCGCTCCGCTCCAAAACATCAGTCGGATACCGGGCTTTTGCTTGCTGTACCCGACGATGGGATTGCCATCGAGAAACCAAACGGGATGAGAATGCCATATCTTGCTTTCCGCCCCCGGTAACGCCCGATCGATTTCGCCAGCCAGCACATCGCAGATAAGCTTGTCGATATCCTGCTGTTTCTCGTTGTATTCCAAGATTTCGGGTGTCAAAGGTGACTCCAATGAAGATGCGTGTTGCAAAAAAGCTCGAACGACAGGTTGGCAAAAAAGTGAGCATCCAAATTCGTCCAGCGACGATGAACATTTCGTCGATGGCTCATTAATCGCTACCTTGGCTCACGGAAAACCCAATCCAAACCCTTGAATCTAGGCTTTAACCGCAGTCTATCAGGGACGAGGGTGGCATCGCAATGTCTCTGATGCTTGATATTCCATTGCTATTTCTTGCGATGGTCGTGCATCGGGTTTAGCAACCATGTTTTGGACGATCGTTGAGCAGATTGCAACATTTTAGAACAACGGATTCAAATTGCACGCCACTTTAAGCGGTGGAAACCAGTTGGTATGACGATTGCGTTGG
>CAIXME010000257.1 GCA_903920425.1 uncultured Pirellula sp.
ACATCTCCTGAACCACCACGCTTATCAAGATTCGGCACTGTATAGAAATCGCCGCATAGTAGTACGCCAACTTCGTCAGCAGGTTTGCTCATCGATGACAGAATTGACTCTCGAAGGACTTTGGGAAGCCATTCCCCAAGAAGTCGAAGTGTAGGCCCCGATTGATGCTTAAAATGCTCTCGACCTTGCAAGTCAGCCGTAACCACGAGCGTGTCTACACCCTGTGGCAATCGGTCTACCGTTCCGACAAACACGGGAAGGCGATCTTCGTAGAAGCTTCCAACTCCACGACCAGCATTGAGGAACGGCAGTTCCACAAATGGCTCTTGTTCTATTTTTAGGATTCTCATTTAGCAGGAACGCAGTGATTCGAACACTGTCCATCGGCTTTGGAGACCGAATGAGGATTGTCCTAAGTGCTGTTTCTGCAATGGTTTGCTATTGGACACCTCATCACTGGGAGTAAATGGGGAGTATCTCGCTGACCAGACTTGCCCCTGCATGACACTAGTTGACGACACGGATTTGCAGATTGTGGTTCGATCGTGGAAGCAATTACCGGAACCTATACGTTCAACCATCCTGGCTTTGGTGCGGCTGCATCTCGAAAACTGATCAAGATATGCTTCGCCCAAACTCGGTTGTCATTCCATCGACGCTGTCTCAGTTTGCCCGATTCAAGACACACGTTCGAATCTGAGCTTCTTGAGGGAAACCAAATCGCTAGCCAGTCGGCGCTCCGGTGTGCCAAAGCGGTGCGAGTGGACGGCCTACGCTTCGTTTCTTCCCGTTGAAAGCGGATCCGTAAAGAAGCAATCATCGCGGCGATGAGCATAGGGCAATGAAGCAGCAACGTCACAGCAACAGTCGTTAGTCCTTGATGCCGACAACGATGTAGTGATGCGGCATCGATTCCTTCGCCACCTCGACTCGAAAACCTGCTGATTTGAGATCTTTTGTCACTTGCTCCGATGAAAGTCGCATCTTTTCTGGTGGACCGACTTTTGCATTAACTTCGTAGTCGACAATCACGAACCTTCCTTCTTGCTTCAGACCGTCACGCACTTTCTTCGCGTAGGCTTCTCGGCCTGCGACGTGATGCCATGTATCAAGTATCAACGCACCGTCGAGACTTGCAGACGGTAATTCAGGATCGTAAAAGCCAACCTTCTGCGGCACGATTGTGGAAGGGCCAAGTTCTGACTGGTGTTTGGTCAAGTACTCAATCATTGCGGCTTCCGCGTCAATGGCGATGACCTTGCCGTCCTTGCCAACGGAATTGCTCAAGTGCGATACCATGTAACCAGTTCCTGCACCGATATCAGCGACAGTTGCACCCGGCTTTATCGCCATGGCTTCAATGATTTGTTCCGGACGCTGCCAAGCGTCACGTTCCGGGGCGTTCCATTTCTTTGCAAGCTCCTCAGGATTGCCAAAGGCATGGTGGTGCTCGCCATGGGCAGTTGGTTTCTTATGCTCCGGTTTGTCGTTGCGCACGGACTCCTTTTTTGACTGATCGTTGTTGTTGGCGTTTGTCATAACGGCTACCTCTTGATGGCTGCATCCTGCGATACTGGCCGCAATAGCTATGATAAAAGAAAAAACGGGAGAGTTCTTCATGGCAATGTCACCTATTAGCGTTGTGTTTCGCCGCATTGAGTTCGGCGGTTGAATTACTTTGGCTGCCAATTCAGCCGTGAGGAAAACCACAGTCACCTATGACCTTCTTAGTTGCAGCGTCGACACGGTTTCCGAAATTCCGTATAAGTCTACGTTTGAAATTGAGGTTCCTGTGTCGGACATCTGTCTTCCCCTCACGGCTAGTAATCTTCTTCGATCAGTGATTTGTTCACCATGATCGCAGCCATCGAACCGTCTGATACAGCGGTTGTTACTTGAGAGGCGCCGAATGAAGCGTCACCAACGACGAATAGGCCTGTAACCGAAGTTGCTCCAAACTGATCCGTCTCGGCTGCGTCGATAAACATTCCTTTGATCGAACTCAACTTGCATCCAAGTTGCTCCAAAAGCGAAGAGTGCTGCTTCATTGGTGCTCGAATGAAGAGTGCGTCGACATTCAGTGGTTCGCCGTTGGAGAAAACAACACGGCTCAGACTGTCGTCAGTGCCTTCAGTTTTCTCGATCGATTCTTCCCGAATCTTGATGCCACGTTTTTTGAGCAAGTCGCGATCTGCATTCGGCAACTCCAACGAGCCGTTAGAACAATAGGTCAGATCGGTCGTCCAACCTTTTAACTCGCTACCCCAATCAACTGCGAACTTTGTGTCAGCCACGTACGCCCAGCGTTTGCCTCGGGCTTCCCAGCCATGGCAGTATGGGCAATGATAGACTCCGATTCCCCACAATTCGGCGAGGCCAGGAATTTCGGGCAAGACATCTTTCACGCCGGTCGCAATAATCAGCTTGCGAGTTGTGAGACTCTTGCCCGTGTCGGTCTGCAGGCGGAATCCCGCGTCCAGTTGCTCAGCACTCGAAATCATGACGCTTTGGAACTCAACGCCATAAGGCCGCAACTGGTCTCGTCCAATCTTGAGCAATTCAGCGGGAGCAATCCCGTCTCGCGATAAAAAGCCATGAACGGCTGGTGAAGTGCGATTGCGAGGATTACCTGCATCGCAGACCAGAACTTTCCGACAACACCGCCCCAGAACTAAAGCCGCACTGAGCCCCGATGGCCCACCTCCCACAATAATTGCATCGTAGTTGAATTTGGCCGATTTCGTTTCTGTCTCCTTAGCAAGCGTGTTCGTTGCAGGAATCATCAATCCCACTGTAGCCACTGCCGCTAGAGCCATTGCATCGCGACGATCCAATTCCGATTGCATTTCTATTCCCATTGGATTGTCATTTCGCATAAGCTACCCAGCCCCGAAATGTGAAGCCAGCATAGAACAAACTGACGTTTGAAAACCCGGCGTCCCGCAGAATCGCTTCGTCCTGCTCGGGCGTCAGGATGGGCAGGTGTGTTTCAATAGCTGAGCGAGCTTTCGCCGCCTGTTCGGCGTCCACGCCAGAGGCAACCAGGAATGCGGTGTGCCTTTCAAGCCAGAGGTAACGTTCACCATTGCCTTGCGGAATACTGAGATGAGCAACCACGAATGGGGCGTCCACTTTCAGCCGACGGCGAACTTCGACTACTGTTCGAAGCCGCTCTTCACGAGCCAAAAAGTGCAGTGTTAACAGGCATGTCGCAGCGTCGAAGGGACCTGCGGGAGCGTCATCAATGTAGCCTTGGTGCAGCCGAACTCTTGGTGCGTGTTCCCCCAGAGTCTGCTCCGCTAACTTCAGCATCTCGGCGGACGGATCAACGCCCTCGAGACACCAGCGGGGATGCGACTGAGCAAAGGCCTTAAGCTCTAATCCACCACCTGCGCCGAGCACCAGTACTCGAGCATCATCGAGAGCTCGTTCGGCAAGCAACAGCGTTGCCATGCTTTGCATGCTGTAGTAGCCTGGAACGAATTTCGGCGGTCCTTCGGTGTACCGCGCGACCGCTTGTGGATCGGTGAATCCAGATGCGTTTTCTGATGGCCCGCTATTCATGCACATTTTCCTTGGAATTATGGTTGCGGCCACGAGATTTGTTTCGCTTTTGCACATCGGCACTCAGCATGAAAAGGGTCACTTCGCCAAGACGCGCCAACAACCGCTCCTCAGCTTCTCGGAAAGCTTGCTCCAGTGCGGCATTAACAGCTTGCTCAACCAAGCAGCCCGGCGATTCCGTTCGATTGCCAATCGCAAGAAGTGACGGACTTCCGATTGCAACGTAGATGTCTCGCAGAGTCACCTTTGTCAGATCACACGCAAGCGTCCATCCGCCGCCATGTCCCTTTTCGGAGCGCACCAACCCCTCTTCGCGAAGACCAGCCAAAATCTGCCGAATCACGACCGGGTTTGTCGCGAGCATCTTGGACATACCCTCCGACGTAATCGCTTCCGACTTCTCCGCCATGTGGAGAAGGACGTGCAAGACGCTCGATAATTTGCTGTCGCGTTTCATGTAACTAATGATCTTACATGACAGCCGGTACGTCAATGGGAATTCTCTGAGCCAGGGTAATAGTGACCTGGATGGCCGTCACTCCGATATTCGATTGACGTTTGGTATTTGCACCCACACCAACCTTAAAGAGAAGCAACGAGCTGTCGAGTCATTGCCCAAGCCCCGAGAGTATATTGGGAGTAAATCAGAGTCTGAAACTGGCAATGAGCGTCCCGAGGTGTCACCAGGTGGCACATAAGCCAACCAACTCTGCTGAAGGAGAGGCAGCATTTAAAGTTGAAAACGCAATGAAAAATGCGAGGGTATGCGCTAGCTGTCTCCCCATGTCATCAACTGCTTCTTCTGCTTCGACAACTTCCCATGTTGGCCGGTTCAGGACTTTGGAGACCGAGTTCGCTCCCAGGCGAACATTCCTGTGGTGATAGGCTGTAGGTGTTTAGACTGTAGGCTGTAGGTAGGATGCAAATGCTCATACCTACAGCCTAAATCGCTACAGCCTAATCTTCTAATTCAACTATCCAGTAGGCTTCGCTAATGAACTTGGACCAGCTCTTCACGCGGTTCATTCGATCGGCGTAGATCGGCTTCCAAGCTGGACGCACTGGCTCCTTGCGAAGCTTCATATGCGCCTGTGCCGGAGTTCGGTCAGCCTTCTTCGAATTGCAATCGATACAAGCCAATACGCAGTTCGTCCAAGACGACAGACCACCTTGGGCACGCGGAACAACGTGGTCAATCGTGAGCTCTTCGCTGCCAGGCTGCTTTCCACAGTATTGGCAACACATCTTGTCACGCTTGAAAACGTTTCTGCGGCTGAAGGTAACCTTCTGCGTCGGCATAGCATCGAACTTGGTCAAAGCGATGACTTCCGG
>CAIXME010000258.1 GCA_903920425.1 uncultured Pirellula sp.
CGAGTAAAAGATCATGAACGTGAAAATAAACAAAGGTATGCACCAGAGAATGCCAATGTTCCAGATGCCGAGCCTGGTGCCAGCATATAGGTATAGTCCTACCAGTAGGAAAACGATATTGAAGGCGACGAAGGTACAGCCTCCAACGAATTTTGTTAGGAAAAGCCAGCTGCGGGAGAGCGGTTTGCTAAGTAGCAAGTGCATTGAGCCGGTCTGAAACATATCGGGGATCATCGGGCTGGTAATGATGATGGCGACGAACATCGCAACGACGCCGAGTCCGAGGCGCATGACTAGCGGGAAGATCAAGGTTTCGATGAAGGGCTTGATCTGTTTTTCGGTGAAAGGAAGTGCGTTGCCTAGTTTTAGGCCCGCGTAAGTGATCCAGGTCGCTTGTCCGGCGGCGGATTTCGTTGAGCCTTGGAATGCCAGGTCTACTAATTCTCGATTGAGTTTTTCGAGTTCCGATGCAGACTTCGATTCTTTTTCGATCAATCCCTTTAGTTCCGTGCGTTTCTCCGCAGTGGGCCATGCTTGTTTGTCGTACAAATCTTCGCTTTTCAGTAGAGCATTCAAAGCAACGATCAGTTGGCCGATCGGAATACGGCTTTGCGTGCTATATCGTTGCTTGAGCGTATCTTGGAATGGAGCATCGAGTTTTGCGTAGATTGCTTTCTGTGCGCGCGTACCTTTGCCAGCAGAGGCGGCGGCGAGTTGGTCGAGGATAACTTTCGGTTTGATCAGCTCCGCATTGTTGAATGCATAGCTCTCCCCTTGCGAAAGAGCGAGTGGGAAGAGAGCAATGAGGATGAGGGACCAAGCGGCCAAGAGAATCCAAAGAACTTTGGATTGAATGGATTCGAGGAAGCTGTCGTAAAGGACGGCAAAGTAAGGCTTCATAGGATGGGGAATCGATATTGTTGGGTAGCGTGTATTATGGTTTGGGTTGGGCGTTGACGGCTCCAACGATGCTTAGGAAGACTTGTTCCAAGCTGGGGCGAAAGCGTTCCATGCGAAGCAAGCTGATACCGTTGGATCGAAGTTGGTCAACAACCCGATCCACATTGTTTTGATCGGTGGCATCAACTTCGACGCGTTGAAGTCCTGTACGGTGGACATCCAGGTCGCCGGGATTTGCTGAGACGATGCGACGGACCGGGGAGCCTTGGGTGATCGTTTGCAGTTGTTGAACGGATGAGTTGACTTCGATCGTGACCGTAGCGCGGCTGGCATCGGGATGGTTTTCAATGAGTTCGTCGATGGTGCCGATCCCTCGTAGTTTGCCGAGGGC
Source organism: uncultured Pirellula sp. (assembly GCA_903920425.1). Classification (GTDB taxonomy): domain Bacteria; phylum Planctomycetota; class Planctomycetia; order Pirellulales; family Pirellulaceae; genus JBKCUI01. Next base: position 1,292 of record CAIXME010000258.1, read on the forward strand.
CATGATGGCGACGCGATCGCAGATGAGTTCCACTTCTTGCAGGATGTGGCTGTTGAGAAAGACAGTCTTTCCTCTTTGTTTCAATTGGTCGAGGACGTCGCGAATCTGGGAACGGCCCATGGGATCGAGGCCGTCGGTAGGCTCGTCGAAGATCATCAGGTCTGGATCATGCAGCATGGCTTGCGCGAGTCCGAGCCGTTGTCGCATCCCTTTGGAGTAGCGACGGACCGGTTCATGTTCACGACCGGTGAGGCTGACGAGATCGAATAGTTCCCGTTCTCGGCGAGCGATTTGCGAATCGTTCATTTCGCTGAGTCGGCCGTAAAAATAGAGAGCGCTGCGACCGGTATGGTGTCTTGGAAAGACAAGATTCTCCGGCAAATACCCTATCTTTCGGCGAGCCGATTTGGAGCCTGCAGGGAGGGAGAGGACCGATGCCGTTCCGTGGTTTGGATGAAGGATTCCCAGGAGGATCTTGATTAGGGTCGTTTTGCCTGCACCGTTTGGACCGAGTAAACCAAATACTTCGCCCCGATTCACGGAGAGCGAAACATGTTGAAGGGCTTGATGGAGTTTCCGAAAAAGGACCCCTTCCTTGTAGGTTTTCGATAAGTCTGCGACTTCGATGGCCGTGGCCGATAGCTGCATAAATAAACTCTAAGTCGGGGGTATTTCGAGTTATGAAAAGGGTGGGATTTAAGAAACGCAGCCGCATTCTAGTGGATCTGCAGCTCCGGCGAGGGATAGAGACGGGCGTGGGATCGCAAAAGTTTGGGAAAGGTCCCCGAGGTTCGCGTTCGCATCAAGATTCTTGGAATCGGTGAGTGGAGTATCCAATTTGGGTGAGAATCCTGATAAACTAGGGAGCTCGTGGACTTGATTGGATCGTCGGTTCCTTCATTCATTGGATTCGCATGTACTTTAGTTTAGCCAAGCGATTGTTGCTGGAGACAGACAAAAGACTGCTTTGGAAGCTTGCCTATTTGGCTGGCTTTAAGGGGTTGCGCAGTGTTCAGAAGCACAAAGCGCGTCTCAAGAAAGGAGCCTTTTTTCCGCCTTTCTTGTACATCTCCATCATTAATACCTGCAATTTGCGATGCCAGGGTTGTTGGGTAGATGTCGCGGCCAAGCAAGTGAAGATCGACTTTGCGGCCATGAACAAGACATTGACCGAAGCCAAAGCGATGGGCAATTCCTTCTTTGGTATTTTGGGTGGTGAGCCCTTTATGCACAAAGAGCTTTTGGACATTCTGGCAGCGCATCCGGATGCGTATTTTCAGGTTTTTACCAACGGGCATTTCATCACCGACGAGGTGGCCAAGAGGTTGAGGGAGCTCGGTAACGTCACTCCGTTGATCAGCGTAGAGGGTTCCGAGATCGTCAGCGACCAGCGACGAGGTCGCGACGGAGTGCTGAGCAAGACAATGGAAGGGTTGCAGAACTGTCTGAACAATAAAGTGATGACAGGTGTTTGCACAAGCGTTTGTAAAACCAATATCGATGACTTGCTGCGAGATGCTTGGGTCGATCGCTTGGTGCAAATGGGAGTGATGTATTGTTGGTTTCACGTGTTTCGGGTCGTCGGTCCGGAGAGTTCCCCTGAGTTAGCGCTCAATACGGAGGAATTGGGGCGAGTACGTGAATTCGTGGTAAACACACGAGTCAAAAAGCCAATCATAGTGATCGATGCTTACCACGACGGCAAAGGACGAGCGCTTTGTCCTGCAGTGACCGGTTTTACGCACCATATCGGGCCGGGCGGTCATATCGAACCCTGTCCAATCATCCAGTTAGCCAAAGAGTCTATTCACGATGGCAGACCGCTCAAGGATGTGTTCCAAGAGAGCGAGTTTCTCAGGGATTTTCGCGAAACGGTTTCGAAAAGTACTCGTGGATGCGTCGTTTTGGAGAGGCCAGACATTTTAACCGCCTTGGTTGAAAAGCACGGCGCAAAAGACACAACGCAAAGGCAAACCGCGTTAAAAGAAATTGCAGCCATTACCCCGCGTCACAGCCAATATGTACCCGGCGCAGAGATTCCTGAGAGATCTTGGGCATATCGATTGGCAAAATGGTATGCATTTCACGACTACGGTACTTACACTAGGAACTTCAACACCAAAGACTGGGTTGATCCGGATACGGTCGCACCGAAAGCCGGCGTCGACAACGGTTCCTGTTGCAATTCAAATGATGCGGATAGCTCTTGTTGTAAAGAGCCACGTGTCTACTCGCCCACGTTGCCCACCTAATTCCCTTCCCTCCGAGAAACTAAAATGAAGTCGATTTTTCGCAGTTGCGCGCGGTATTTGAGCGTTTGTGCGTTGGTAGCGGGTGCTGCTAACTCGTTGCTCGCCGCAGATATCCAGTTGTTTAATGGCAAGGACTTTAGCAATTGGCACGGCCGTTCTACGACCGATCCCAAGAAGTTTGACTCGCTGCCTGCCGCGGAAAAAGACAAGTGGAATCAAGAGATTCGGGATCACTGGCGAGTTGTAGATGGCGTCATTGTCAGCGACGGCCATGGTGCGTTTCTCACCACCAACCAGGAATTTGCTGATTTCGAACTCTCCCTAGAGTATTGGATTGTTCCGGGGTGTGACTCTGGGATTTATCTGCGTGGAGTTCCTCAGGTCCAGATCTGGGATCCGGATGCGGAGAATAACAAGGCGAATGGTAACGAGAAAGGGAGCGGCGGGCTCTGGAACAACCCTGCGGGGTTTGGTGGCAAGGATCCGATCGTACGTGCAGATAAGCCGCTGCGCGAATGGAATGCAATGCGCATTCGGTTGATCGGTGAACGCTGCACGGTTTGGCTCAATGACAAGGTCGTAGTAAAGAATGAGCGATTGCACAATTTCTTTGACAAAGGCCAACCACTGAATGCCAAGGGCCCGATCCAGTTGCAAACGCATGGTGCTGAGATCCGATGGCGCAATTTGACCGTCAAGGAATTCACTGGCGATGAAGCCAATGCTTTGTTGGCTCAAGCGGAAGCAGAGTCGATCGCGGATGCCAGCAAGCATTTCCAAAAGCTTTTCAATGGCAAGGACTTAACCGGTTGGGCTGGAGCAACAGACAACTATTCCGTTGTTGATGGGACCATTCAATGCAAGTCTGGCAAGGGTGGGGTTCTGCATACGGACCAAGTGTTCAGCGATTATGTGTTCCGCGTTGATTTTCAATTGCCGCCGGCTGGCAACAACGGCTTGGTGATGCGATATCCGAGCAAGCAAGAAATCGAAGCGATGCCAAAGGAAAAGCAAACCGGTGATGGTGCTTACATTGGCATGACCGAATTGCAAGTGCTCGATGACGGGCACCCCAATTACAAAACGATCGATGCTCGACAAGCTCATGGCAGCGCATATGGGATGGCAGCGGCCAAACGAGGTTATTTGCGTCCCGTCGGAGAATGGAATCATGAGATCGTTACCGTAGTTGGTTCGAAGATCACCGTTGAGCTCAATGGAACAGTTATCTTGGACACGGATCTCTCGACAATCCACGAGTACATGGCAAACAGCCCGCACCCAGGTAAAGACCGCACTAGCGGTTACGTTGGCTTTGCCGGCCACTCCGATCCGGTTCGATTCCGCAACGTCGAAATTGTACCGTTGACGAAGTAGTTCACTTCGTCCGAGGACTTACGAAAGTTCCTGTCCCTACGAATTGTCGTGGACGCGACGGATAGCTGTGCCGGAGCAGTCTTTTGGGGCAGTTCTGATGGTTGGTTACGCGAGCAATCGGTTTGCTGTTTCATCGTTTTTGCGAGGTTTAAGTTGTTAGTTCATCGGTCTATATTTTTTCGGACGTTGTGTTTGTTTGGGATCGCAGCTTCGGCCTTTCCCGTTGGTGACTTGCGAGCCCAAGAGGCTGCACAAGGTTCTGATCGAGTGCTGAAGGTCAAGGACGCGGAAGCAACCAAACCTGAGGAGATGAAGAAATACAGCGAGCTCCTTGAGCATACGAGCGCTCGGATCGAAATGATTCCAATTCCGGGCGGTAAGTTCGCGATGGGAAGTCCTGAGACCGAGGCAGATAGGCGTCCTGACGAAGGCCCGGTTCATGAAGTCGAGGTCGCTCCATTTTGGATGGCCAAGGTGGAAACGACCTGGGACGCGTATGACGTTTGGATGTCGGATTTGGATGTATTTGCGAGACAAGTGAACAAGTTGCAAGCGACTCCTCGGGATGCGATCGCAGACGAGTTTCAAAAGAGTCAGCCTACCAAGCCTTACTGCGATATGTCGTTTGGGATGGGCAAGAAGGGGTATCCTGCGATTTGCATGACTCAGCATGCTGCCCGCACTTATTGCAAGTGGTTGTCAGCAAAGACTGGGCGATATTACCGGTTGCCGACTGAGGCCGAGTGGGAGTATGCCTGCCGTGCTGGGACCAAGAGTGCTTACTCGTTCGGTGATGACGCAAGTCAATTGGAGGAGTATGCGTGGTTTGCGGACAATGCGGGCGAAGGGTACAAGATGGTTGGCAAGAAGAAGCCAAACCCATGGGGCTTGCACGACATGCACGGAAATGTGGCAGAGTGGGTATTGGATCAGTATGTTGCCGAAGGCTACCCTGTCGGTTCATTGCAAGAGAAAAATCCGTTGTTAGTGCCCAAGACGCTTTATCCACGAACGGTGCGCGGAGGTGGATGGGACAAGACAGCCATTGACTGCCGCAGTGCTGCACGCGAGGGATCGAGCGAAGATTGGATTGCACAAGATCCACAATTCCCTGTTAGTATTTGGTATTTGACCGACGCTTTGCATGTCGGATTTCGCGTGGTTCGCCCGTTGAATGAGCCAACTGACGAAGAAAAGAAATTACACTGGGACTACTCTGAGCCCATCATGAAAGAACGTCCAGTTCCGCTGGAGCGATAGTCCGCTTTTCGATGCGGATGTTACCTACCTAAATTTTCCTGCCTCTCTATTTTCACTGCATTAGGAGCCAACATGACCCACCAAATTTCTACTTCTGCGAACGACGCGAGCCGTCGTTCCTTTCTCAAGAGCACTGGAGCAGTAGCTGCAACTGCTGGCGTGCTTGCATCGAATTTGTCCAGAAGTGTGCATGCGGGAGAGGACAACAAGATCCGTGTTGCACTCATTGGCTGCGGAGGACGGGGTTCGGGGGCAGCGGCCAATGCATTGTTGGTTGAAAACCAAGGGCCTATTGAGTTGGTTGCGATGGCAGATGTTTTCGATCACAAGCTCAAGAGTTGCTATGCGGGATTGCAAGCACAGTTTCCAAAGCAGGTCGATGTACCAGAAGAGCGACGATTTGTCGATTTTGATGGCTACAAGAAGGCTATGGATTGTTTGAAGCCAGGCGATGTTGTTGTGTTGACAACGCCTGTGGCATTCCGTGTGATTCATTTTGCGTATGCAATTTCCAAGGGCTTGAATGTCTTCATGGAAAAGCCAGTGACGGTGGATGGTCCGAACAGCCGGCGCATGCTGGAGTTGGCACAGTTGTCGATCGAAAAGAATCTCAAGGTTGGCGTTGGGTTGATGTGCCGGCATTGCGATGCACGTGGCGAGTTGTACCGTCGGATCAAAGAAGGCGAGATTGGTGACATTTTGCTTTTGCGAGCGTATCGCATGGCTGGCCCTACTGGATCGGCAGCAACAGGTCCTAAGCCGCCTGATATGAGCGAGCTCATGTACCAAATCAATCGTTTTCACGGATTCCTTTGGGCATCGGGTGGAGCGTTTAGCGACTTCTTGATCCACAACATCGACGAGTGCTGCTGGATGAAAGACGCATGGCCGGTCAAAGCGCAAGCGAGCGGTGGCCGACACTATCGCAATGAAGACGTTGATCAGAACTTCGATAGCTATTCAGTAGAATACACGTTCGAAGATGGCACGAAGATGATGCTCAATGGCCGAACGATTCCTGGATGCAAGGACGAGTTTGCTAGCTACGCCCACGGAACCAAGGGATCGGCGATCATTTCGACGGCGTCTCACACGCCGGCTAAGTGCAAGATCTATAAAGGTCAATCGTTCACCAAGGCAAACTTGCTATGGCAATATCCACCTAATGAACCGAACCCATACCAGTTGGAATGGAATCATTTCATTGCCGCGATCCGTGATAACGAAGCGTATAACGAAGTGGAGCGTGGCGTGAAGGCATCGGTTGTAACCAGCATGGGACGCATGGCGGCTCACACCGGAGTCGAGATCACTTACGATCAGATGTTGAATTGCGAGCATGAATTCGCGCCGGGGCTCGAAAACCTTAATTTCGATAGTCCTGCACCGTTGCAGCTTGGGCCAGATGGCAAGTATCCTGTGCCACAGCCAGGGATCCTCACCGATCGCGAATATGCGTAACTCCTGACAGTTCGCGTCGGGTTCAGATTTTAAATTAAGGCTGCATCGCAATTCAAAAAGCGATGCAGCCTTTTTTGTTTCCCGCGCTCGTCAGGTCGTCAGTAGACTTCCATGTAGCAAGCAACCTGTCGGCACAAAACGTAACGACATGTGCAACGGCAACCGCGAAGGCTAGCCATAAAGCGGGCCGACTAAGGCATTGAGGACGACGGCGATCGATGTGAGCTACCGGAATTGCACGCTATCGCGACCGAAGCGAGTTCATTACGCGTGTTCGCGATATCGAAGATACCAAAGCAATGCCACGAGCGTTTTGGCGTCGGTTATTTGCTGGTCTCGTAGAAGTGTGTCGATTTGAGCCCATGATAGGACTCGGTTTTCCATTTGTTCGCCGGCTTCTCTGGCTGTGCTGCCGAGAGTCAGGTTGCGTGCGACAAAGAAGTACATTTTTTCATCGAGGATACCTGGGGACATTGCAAACGTGTGAGCTAGTTTAAGATAGCCCGCGTGGTACCCGGTCTCTTCGATAAGTTCTGCGGCAGCTGTTTCTTCGGGGCTTAGCCCTTTGTCTAGTGTGCCTGCTGGAAGTTCGAGATGCCAAGCGTCGATAGCCACACGGTAGGTGTGGATCAAGCAAGCGTGGTTTTCGTCGACCAGAGGCAAGATAACCACCGCGCCCGGGTGGCGAACAATATTTCGGACCAGTTGGGAGCCATCGGGAAGTTGTTCGGTCACTTCCTCGACGGCGAATCGTTTGGCTTGAAAGATTTTCTTAGGTGGGCGCATGGTCAGTTTGATGTTTTAGCTAGCCCGCGAAACGTTTGTTCGAATCTTGGGTGGATTCCTCTTCTGCGGCTTGTCTGAACTGCATGAGGAAAGCATCCTCTGGGGTGTCTTCGTAAAAGCTTTTCAGTACGCCGGTGGCACGGAAGCCGAGTTGGCGGAAGAAGAGTTGGGCTGGCAAATTCGTTTCGCGGACTTCGAGAACGATGCGATTGCGTCGTTGGTAGGCCAGTTTGGAGACTAGCTTGTCGGTCATCGCGGTGCCAATGCCCTTGCGACGATGATCTGGGTGGACAGCGAACGAAAGGATGTGGATCCGTGTCTTGTGCAGTTCATAGATCATGAAGCCGACGATTTCTTCGTTCCGTTCGGCCACCATGCCGATGCAATCGCGTTGACGAAGGCAGCGAATAAATTCCTCTTCAGTCCACGGAAATTCAAAGCTGTGCCCTTCGATTGCGAGGACCGATGGCATATCGCGACGAATCATCCAGCGAATGTGAACGCAAGACTGATCGGATTCGATACTTGGCATGGACAGCTTCCTTTCGAGAACTATCGCTGTTGTGATTTCAGGCTAGCGAAACGAGAGTGCTAGCAATGACCTTTTTGTGTTTCCTTCAACCGCGTTGCATCTTGGAACGCGAGTTGGGACGGTACCAAACGTCTCCACCGAAACCAAGATCGGTTTCAATCGAATCAATTTGGCGTTATTTCTCAAGCCCGCCTCTCTTGGACACTTGGTATTTGAGAAAGCAGTGTGTGCTGAGAAACGAGGCAGTCCTTGCTGGTCCCCTCTCGGGAGGTAATGCCTGCATTTTAGGCAATGCTATCTAATCGACTTTAAGTCGTTGCTGTCATTCGGTTTGCGTTGGGTGCATTGACAGCAAAGTCAATATTGGGCATTCGATCGCGACCGGGAAGGTTTGCTGGTCGGGACCGTTGCCCTGGAACTTGAAAGCAAGTGTGGGGTGGGCGGAAAGAAATCACGTTTATTGGAATGCTCGCTAAACCCCAGAACAGGAACTCACAGGATGAATTTCGAAAGCAACACACCCGCCGGCCATTCTTCTGCCCCTTGGAGCCCACATGCTGAGGTGCCAGCGGCAACGAAGCCCGTGTCGACTCGACTTCGGGATAAGGCTGCGGACGAGGCTGGGGAGCGTTTGGCTGCCGAGATGAAGGTGTTCAATCAAGTTGCAGAAGAGTTGAAGGCAAAGCGAGATTTGAAGCTGCCAGCTGCTTTGCGTCGTCGGTTGGTTGTGGAGACTGCGACGGAATTGTTTGGTGTGGCGCCGACCTGGACTGCTTTCTATCGTGAAGTTTTGGGTGGCGACGGGGTTGCGCGAGCATTGTTTTGCGAAGCGGACGAAGCTCGGGACTATGAGTGCAGCGAAGAGCATTCGCGCGTTCTCGAAATGCTGACTGTATTGCGATCTCGCGATTTGCCAGAAAACGACCCTCACGAACCGCAGCGTATGATCACCGTTCGCATTCCTAAGAGTCTGCATGATGCGATTTGCGAAGAAGCGAACAGCTTGTCTGTTAGCGTGAACAAGCTCTGTATTTCTCGCATGTTGCAAAAAGTGGATCCTTCCATGATTCCTTCGTCGTCGCAAAAGCGACGTGGTCGTCGCCCTGGTGGAGCGGGTGCTCCGAAGGCTGTGAGCGAGTCGGTTGAGGTTCGCGAAGTTCGGTTGGACGAGGCGGTCTAGTGAGTGGTTGAGGTGGGCGATCTGGTTAGCATGGATGCTGTTCGGGTTGCCCGTTCGATCGCCGTGAGGTTTGTGTTATGATGTAGGGGCCTGGGAGATTTATGCGATCGCTTTGCTTTGTGCAAAGAGGAAAGTCCGGGCTCCAAAGAGCAAGGTGGTCGATAACGTCGACCGGCCGTAAGGCTAGGGATAGTGCAACAGAAAGTAAACCGCTGGGCCTGGCTCAGTAAGGGTGAAACGGTGGGGTAAGAGCCCACCAGAGCTCAAGGTGACTTGGGCTGCTATGTAAACCCCACCTGGAGCAAGAACAAACAGAACGGCATCTGTCGCTCGCGATGGATGGTGGGTTGCTCGCCGACCAGTACGTTCGGGTTGATCGCTCGACGCCACGGGCAATCGTGGTGCTAGATAAATGATCGCAGCGCGCAAGCGAACAGAACCCGGCTTACGAATCTCCCAGGCCTTTTTGTATTCCGCTGCGGATGGTGATTCCGCGACAGGTTGTGATTCCGCTTCTGGTAGCGGAAGTTGTGAAACTTCCGGTGGTCGCTCTTATCTGCATCGCGTTGCGATGCGTAACGCCTGGGGTTGATTGTTTCTGGCGGTTCGCCGGAACTCTCACGAGATTCCGCTACGGGTGGATCGATTGGCTACGGGTGGATCAGTTGGCTTCGAGTGGATGGTTCTGCTTCTGGTAGCGGAAGTTGTGAAAGTTCCGGTGGGTGCTCTATCTGCATCGCGTTGCGATGTGTTGCGGCTGGGGGGGGATTGTTTCTGGCGGTTCCCCGGAACTCTCACGAGATTCCGCTACGGGTGGATCAGTTGGCTTCGAGTGGATGGTTCCGCATCTGGTAGCGGAAGTTGTGAAACTTCCGGTGGGTGCTCTTATCTGCATCGCGTTGCGATGCGTAACGCCTGGGGTTGATTGTTTCTAGCGATTCACCGGAACTCTCACGAGATTCCGCTACGGGTGGATCAATTTGCTTCGAGTGGATGGTTCCGCTTCTGGTAGCGGAAGTTGTAAAACTTCCGGTGGTGCGAGCTTAAGAACTGCTGATCGTTGCCAGTTGCTTTGCGATCGTGATCCTCACGTTTTTGAACATGGGAGTTCTTGACTGAGGATCCACGGTGCGGGGTACCAGAACATTGGATTCGGGATAATACATCATCGCATTGCCATCGCGGATTTCATCGAAACTGCGAGCCAGGATATTGTGCATCCGTCCTGTGTCACTGCTGACCGTTACCAAATCGTCGTCGTTCAATCCCATGCGTTGCATGTCTTTGGAGTGCATCAAGATGACGTCGCGTCGATCTTGATGGCGATAGAGATCGTAATCTTCGTAGACGACGGTATTGAATTGGCCTTCGCTGCGAACGGTCATCAGTCTGAGTTGGTTGTCATTAAGACGGGTGAGCTCAGGCAATGCGTGCGACACCATTTTCGCGCGACCGTCTGGGGTTTTGAATCGTGGCGCGTGATAGGTTCGGCCGCCGACTTGAAACTCCTTTCCGGTCTTCTCGATGTGCTCGATCTCTTCGTAGCCAGGGACCACTTTGGAAATCCAAGTCCGGATGGTGTTTGCTTTTTGCATTTCCTCCCAGTCGACTGCGGTGGTGTTTCCGAGAACACGGCGTCCGATTTCGGAGATGATGTGTATTTCGCTGCGAGGGCCAGGTAGACGCTTTGGCCCACCGTCGCTGAGTCTTACGAAATTAAACATCGATTCTTGGGTGGAGGGTTCGGGCTCTTCGTCCCGAGCCAGCACAGGCAATACGATCGTGTTCTTGGCAAGTCCTCGCGCGTGGCC
>CAIXME010000259.1 GCA_903920425.1 uncultured Pirellula sp.
ATCATGAAATCGAATCGCGGGACGTAAAGGCTCCGCCGCCGGAAGATTCACATCTTCCGCTACGGTTAGGGCGGGAGGGCTGTTCGCTGTTCAGAACGTAGCGGAACTTGTGAAAGTTCCGGCGAATCGCCAGTCAGCAATTGCCTGTTATCATGAAATCGAATCGCGGGACGTAAAGGCTCTGCCACCGGAAGATTCACATCTTCCGCTACGAGACAGGGAAGATTCACATCTTCCGCTGCGAGACGCGGAAGATTCAAATCTTCCGCCGCGTTAAGACAAAGCAAGACCAACAATTGGAATGGAACAAATGACCATTTGGCCGACCATGCCTGACTGCGGTGTTTACTTGGTGTGGCCCTGCGAAGGGACACATTGGATCCATCCTGAAGATATGGAGATTGCCAATGGTTGGATCCCAAGCACGCGTGTATTCCGCCGTCATTCCTTTGACGGTACCTACTACCGCCTCCAATATGGGCAGCAAAGCATCCGCGTTTTGCCGACCATGTGGCTCCGTGTGCCAGACGAAGGGCACTCGGTTGGCGATCACGTTGAAATCAAAAGCTGCTTTCAGCGGAATGATCCCGGATTGGCAGAAATTGTCGAGATACGCTGGGATAAAACGCACAGCAGAATCGTGTACACCCTGCAATCCCACGAGCTCACTCATGCGCGTTCGTATTTGGCAGAGGATTTTGATTCGCTTGAGAGACGGCCAACATTGCCGACAAAATCCCCATAGACGCTCTGGGAGGATAGCCACCTTCGGAGCATATTCAATAATAACGGGTTCTAATGGAGGTATGTGAGGGTCACAACTTGAGCAATTCTTTAACAGTGAGTTCTTTATTGAATTTGCAATTCGAGATCCAAAAGAATTGGCATCCACATTGATTTTTATCAGTTGAAATTTGCATCTTACGCATTCGGTGAAATGGTTTAACACCTACCCGCACTGCGTTCTGTCACGGATGTATCTACTCGCAACATGAAAATCAAATCTCGACTGTCGATGCGTCTGAAGTTGACATTGGCGTTTCTTCTTCTCGGCATCGTTTCTGTATCGCTCGTTGCTTGGGTCGCCAATATCGGGATTAGCAAACTGAGCACATCGAGGGCGATGCAGTTAGAGTCGGTTGCAACGAGTATCGTGCAGCAATGCGATTTGATCATAGAGGAGCGAATCAAAGATGTGGAGGCGATGTCCACTAGCCCCATTTTGGTTAATGGTTCTTCACGTTGGCATAACCCCGAGATCAACCGATACATTCAGAACTTTATCGATCAAACCGTGCAAACCTCGCCGTCGATTCTTGGAGTCTGCGTATGGGATAAAGATGGGGCTTTGGTTGCAAGCAATCGCGTTGACCACAAGGGGAATGAGATCGAACCCTTTGCTGCAGGTATAGACGGCAATTCCCAAGTTCAAAACATCGTAGATAGCGTATCTGGTCGGTTCGCATTCGTTGTCGACCCCGTTCAGCTGGACTCGGGATTGAGCAATATATACGGAAAGAACGCTTTCGTTATTCCCATCACACATCGAATTACCAACGTCAAGCATGAATGCGTCGGCGCCATTCGATTCTTCTTTGATCTCGGAATCCTAGAGCAAACGCTGCTTCAAGCGTACCGAAACCTATCCAAAAATGGACTGCCTGATGCGGAGTTAACCTTGCTGGACGATCAAGGTTTCATCGTAGCTGACTACGATCCTAACGAATCCAAAAGCGCTACGCTGGTTCGCAATTCGAACCTTATTCGAAAACGCAATCCAGTTCAGGAGCAGATCCCGGCTGCTACCCTGGCAAAGTCGAACGAGTCAGGCTTCATTGTTGAATCAAAGCACTGCCGAAAAGAGATTATGATGTCGGCAGGCGTAGCTCATTCCGATGGAATTGCAGACACCCCCAATACCAAGTGGATGATCTTGGTTCGAGTACCGGTAGAAACAGCGATGGCAGAGGCGATCATGCTACGAGGCGTTTTGCTGCAGGTCATGCTTGGGTCGCTGGTTTTGATTGCGGCGATCGCAGCGTTTCTCGGCCGACATTTTGTCAGACCGATTGCTGAAGCGTTAAAATTCATGGAACGACTTTCGCTTGGCGACTACACGAGCCGACTCCCTTCACGAACGCACGACGAACTCGGATTGCTGTACGCTGGTTTTAACGAGTTTGCTGACAAGATGCAGGATCGGATCGCAAACGCAAACCGCCAGTCCAACCAAGCGAATGCACAAGCGACCTCCGTCGCGCGGGAGCTTCAAGAAGCCGCCGAGACCACGAACAAGGTCTCCATCAATATGCGCGAGGTCGCGACCGCTGTCAGCCAGATGAACACGACGATTACGCACATTGCTAAGAGCTCGTCCGATTCGTCGCGGATCACGGAACAGGCATCTGTACTGGTGACCAAGAGTTGCGAGCAGTTGACCAAGCTGGATTCTGCCGGCAAAGAGATTGGTTCGGTCATCTCGTTTATCGAGGAGATTGCCGAACAGACGAATCTGCTCGCCTTGAACGCCACCATCGAGGCCGCTCGGGCTGGAGAAGCGGGCAAAGGATTCGCTGTTGTTGCGATCGAAGTCAAGGATCTGGCAAGGCAAACGAGCAATGCGACAGAAGACATCCGCAAGCGAGTCGCGGCTATTCAAGGAGCGTCTCAACAGGCGATCGAGTCGATCCGCTCCATTTCCGACGCAGTGAAAGCCTCCAAGGAAACAGCAGTCATGATTGCCGCTTCCGTTGAACAACAAAGCCAAACCACGGCCAGCATGTCTCAGAATATTAGTGCTACTGCCGATGCTGCAGACATCGTTGCATCAGGTGTTAGGAAATCGTCAGACCTCAGCAACTCGATTTCCGTAGCGATTTCTGAAATTGAAAGTATCTTGCTGAGTGCATAGCCGTGTGATGGCTACTCCCAGCCACCGCCAAGAGATTTATAGCATTTCACCAACGCAAAGAGGACATCGCCACGGGCTGTAGCAAGATTTCCTTGTGCCGTTGCTAGACTGCGCTGTGCATCCAACACGCGGTCGAAGGTGATGAGGTTCTGCTCGTAACGTGCCAAGCTGATCTCGACCGATCGGTTGGTTGCCTCAACGACTCGTTCCAGTTCGGTAACACGCTCTTTCTGGCGTGCGAACTCAACGAGCGCGGACTCGACTTCTTGGACTCCTTTGAGCACTACCGCTTCGTATCGAACCAACGATTGCTGGTGACTCGCTTCCCTCGCTTCGATCGCCCGCTTGAGTCTACCGAAATTGAGGATATTCCATCGAAAGCCAGGTCCGACGGAGTGGGAGATGCTGTTGCCTGTGTAAAGGATATCGACATCGCGAGCATCGACTGAGATATTGCCTCGAATGGTTAATTGCGGTAGCCGGTCGGCAACGGCCACCCCGATTTTGGCATTCGCCGCCATGACGTCAAAATAGGCTTTCCGTATGTCCGGTCGACGAGTGAGCAGATCGGCAGGCATGCCTGGCGCCACATTCTGCACCATTGCCATCGGAAGATTCGCAAAACCCTCTTCCAGCACAAATGCGCCTGAGGGCGTTTGTCCCAGCAGTACCGTCAGTCGGTACAGGGCTGTCTGCAATTCTTGTTGGATGGGAGGAATCGAAGCGGTCGTCACGGCGACATTGGATTCCGCCTCGGATTGGTCTAATTGACCTACGATCCCTGCTTCTTGCCTACTTTGAACGATGTGCAACGTTTGTTTTTGTAGCTCCAAGTTTTGCATTGCGATGGAGTATCGCTGCTGCAGAACGCGGATTTGTATGTACGTTGTGGCGACGTCCGCTAATAAAGTCACACGAATATCGTTTAGTGATTCGTACTGACCTAACAGTTCTGCGTTGGCAGATTCGACGCCACGCGCTAAACGGCCCCATAAATCGATTTCCCAACTGGAATCTATTCCGTTGGAAAAGTTCATGTACGATCCCGTGCTGGTCGTCGAACTGGTGTTGCTGGTGTTCTGACTGTTCCGCTTGTAACTCGAATCGGTGGTTGTATTGAACTGCGGATAAAACTGAGATTTCGAAATGCCTAGCTGAGCTCGTGACTCTGCGATTCGAAAATAGGCTTCTCGTATAGATAGATTTTGCTGGCTCGCATCGGTGATGAGCTGCTGCAAAATCGGGTCGTCAAAATACGTCCACCATCGCGATGTTTGCGGGTCCAGTGGGATAATGGTTTGCTCAGCGTTCTGCAAACTCGATTGGTGATAGGTACCGAATAAACTCGGTCCCGCAGGAGCGACAAAGTTCGGACCCACTTTGCACCCTACCAGCCCTACACCCACAGAAATCAATACGACACCGAATCCTCGACGCGAGAGTTCGCGCGGATTGCGTTGGGCATCGAATTGCGAATGGGTTGGCCGTGTCATGGACGCGAAATGCTATCTAAGTGGGGCGTGTGCCAGGATCCAGAACGTGAAAGCGTCTCTAACGTATTTCGGTAAACACAATCATTAACTTCGATATCACTGGAATTGCATGCGCAATTGCTCTCAGCGGAACTAAATCCGTAATCGCTACATTTTGCCACCGACTTTCGTGAGAACTCATCAAATCGTTCAAGTCAAATCCGTGTTGTTTTCCGCAATGTGGTATGCCTTGATGGGAAAAAGTCTGATTTCTGCGATTTGCAAAAACTTCGCAGGATTTTTTGTGCAAAACATATAGAGAACCAGGAAACGCGTTTCGTGAAATTCCTAACAAACGGTTACGCTTCGATCGTGTCGATTGCTTTAGTGGGAGTAGCGATCGGGCTTTGGACACGCCAGTCAAACCCACCTGTGCAAAAGCAAGCGAGAACTGCTCCTGCTACGAAAAGCGACGAAGCGGTACGAGCTACTTCGTTTGTTGCTCGCACCGTTTCCAGCGAATCTGCTCATTCCGAACCAGGGTCTGCTCCTGAGTTCCCAAATTCGAGTGCAGATGGACTAACAGAGAATGAGCCCTCTGGCATTCAATACACAGGATCGAACAACGAATCCGAAATGGCGAGCGACCCAGACTCGATGCCCACGATCGAGATGTTGCCTGGGATCGCCCACCCTCTCCAAGTTGCTGAAATCGCCGCAGCCGCAGATGGCCCGCTATGGAAGCTATTTGTTTCCGAAGGCGACTCGGTAACCGAG
>CAIXME010000260.1 GCA_903920425.1 uncultured Pirellula sp.
GCAATACTTCGAACCGACACGCCATCGCATCCCGTGCGAACTCAAGCCAAACGTCGCGCATTACGTGTTCGCCTCCAATGCATTCCTCATGACGGATGCGAATCAAACTCAGTTTGCATCCCGGGCTTCCCCACGCAGCATGGCGCTCTTGGGCAAGAAGTGGCACATAGCGATCCCCACAAAGTAGAGACCAATCAATGGAATCGCCATACCGAGCATGCTAGCTACGTCAGCGGGTGTCAAAACCATCGACACAAACGCAATGATCAGAACCGCCATTCGCCATTGCGACAGATAAACGCCAACCGTGAAAACCCCGAGCCGTTCTAGGACGAGCATCACCAAAGGCAATTGAAACGACACGCCAAACCCTAATGGCAACAGCAATGCAAACGACATGTAATCAGTCAGTCGCGGCGATGCGCCAATTCCCATGCTTGCGTTAAACTCCAGCAGGAAATTGATCACCAATTGGAAGATCACAAAGAATGCCAAGCATGCGCCGGCCCAAAAGAGAATCAAGCTCGTCGGTAGAAAGAAGTAAACGTATCGCCGCTCATGGGGATAAAGTCCAGCGGACACAAACTGCCAAATATGAAAAAAGATCCCGGGGCTGGCGATGATAAACGCAACCACGATCCCAGCCTTGAACCAAATCAAAAACGGTTCCTGCAGGCCCAACGCTTCGGTGCTCGCATTGACTCCAATAAACTCGCGACTGGCCACCAGATTTTCGACTTTGGGCAAACCTCCAGCGTCCGGATTCGCTAATTTAGCTTCGGAAAGCTCTCCCGCGAGCGCTGCCTTGAGTCGAGTCAAATCGTAGAAGACAACATGGCTCACCTTTTCGTTGTCTACCATCCATTTGGAAAGCTCCGGCGCGACTTCTTCGCCCGACGTCTTCTTCATCTCCTCAATACTGCGTTTTTTGTAGAATTCGCGAAGTGCTTTTTCGAGAGGAGTCTGCATATATGTCACGACCGACGATGCAAAAGGCAGCCCGATGGTCAAGCCGATGGCCATCCAAATCGCGCATTTCATCAAGGCGCGACGGAGTTCCTCCAGGTGATCCCCGAAGCTCATCGAGCTCTTTTCGAAAAGGTCATCTGCCTTCTTTAATGCCAGGCCGTTCTTCACCATGCTAAAATAACTCTCTAAAAACTTGGCTCGGTCTGCTTTTGCATTCCGTGGTGCGTAGTTATGGCGGGTCGGTTAAACTTGTCTAGTCTAGGTTGGTATTCAACCAGTTTGTTCTTACTCGTCCATTTGGCAATCCATGTTTTTACCAGATCAGCCGATTCGTTTTGAACCCATTTTTCGTTCTTATATTTGGGGCGGGGACCGACTTGCCTCCCAATTGGGGAAAAAGCCGCCAGGAAGCGGGATTTGGGCGGAAAGCTGGGAAATCGTGGATCACCGCGAAGGGGAGTCGCTAGTCGCCAGCGGTCCGTTCGAAGGTTGGTCGCTCCGGCAGCTAATTGAGTCCTTTCCTAACGAAATTATCGGTCGTGACGCGCCAAGCGAGCGTTTCCCTTTGTTGCTCAAGTATCTGGATTGCCAGCGGGTACTCAGCGTTCAGGTCCACCCAGACGATAATTATGCGGCCAAAATGACGCAGCCAGACCGTGGCAAGACAGAAGCGTGGTACGTGATCGACGCTCAGCCCAACGCGAAACTCTACGCGGGACTCAAGTCCGGAATCGACCGAAACACCCTTGCCCAAGCTATCGAGCAAGGTGAAACAGAAGAATGCTTGCACGTGCTTTATCCCAAGGCGGGAGATTGCGTTTTCATTCCTGCAGGTACCGTGCATGCCCTCGGTGAAGGGCTTCTCGTGGCCGAGATCCAACAAGCTAGCGACTGCACATTCCGATTGTTCGATTGGAATCGTGTCGACAAAGACGGTTTGCCACGTGCATTGCACATCGATCAAGCATTAGAAGTGATCGATTTTGAAGGTGGACCCGTATCGTTTGTTTCTCCCAATGCAGAGAATCCACAAACATCGGGAGGCCCCCGTTCGCTGGTCCGTTGCGACAAGTTTTCCTTAGAGGAATTCACAATCGCAGGAACCTACTCGCTTCCGTCCGAGCAAATGGCTATCATCACCGTCCCCCGAGGGCAAGCGACCGTTACCACTGAAAAAGAGACCTTCACGCTGGAACGCGGTCAAACCCTTTTCCTGCCATACGCATGCGTCGCTTCGGAACTAACTGTTGCGCCGGAGTCCACTGTTCTACGCAGCACCCTTTGATCGGCGTAGCGTTCATCGAAACGCGATGCTCCAATTGAGACGTTTCTACCCACAACCGATAACTTTATGAAACCGATCGTCCAAATTTCACTTGATCTGACCAACATCGACGAAGCGTTGGAGACAGCTGCGATGGCGATGAGGGCTGGTGTCGACTGGCTCGAAGCTGGTACACCTCTGATCCTAGCCGAGGGATTGCATGGTATTCGCGCGTTGCGGGCTGCTTTCCCGACAACTCCGATCGTTGCTGACCTCAAGACGATGGACGGTGGATACCTTGAAGCGCAAATGATGGCCGGTGCCGGTGCTACGCACGTCGTGGTGATGGCTCGAGCTCACGAAGAGACGATACGGTGTGTCGTCAAAGCGGGCAAAGACTTCGGCGTTCAAGTGATGGGGGACAACATGATTTGTCCAGATATGGTCGCCGGTGCCAAGTGGCTTGAGGACCTGGGGTGCGATTTTGTCATTCACCATATCGGTTACGACGAAAGGCGTGGTATCGCTGCACGCGGTCATCGCATGCCAAGCCCCCTCGATCAATTGAAACAAGTTGTCGATGCGGTGAAGATCCCCGTTCAAGCCGTCGGCGGTCTTTCATTGGAACAAGCGATCCAATGCCCAGCGTACGGCGCACCGCTCGTCGTTTTGGGAGCTCCCCTCACCATCGACGCGGACGCATTCAAAACCGCGTCTGGAGACCTTGAGAGTTCCCTGCGGTTGATCTGCGAAAAAATACACGCGAGCGAAGTAGCTCGCCCATCCTGATAGATCCTCACGCATTCCCATGCGTGTCCCCTTCTAACCCAAAACTATTGGCTATGAAATCTCCCGCCGTTGTAAATTACTCACCTGAAAAATGGTCCGTAGAAATTCGCGAAGTCGATTGCCCTGAGATCGGTGACGAAGACGTGTTGCTCGAAGTCGCAAACGTGGGAGTTTGCGGCAGCGATTTGCATCAATGGACGTCGGATCATTCCTGGCCTGTGAACTATCCCGTGGTGCTGGGGCATGAGTTTGGTGGAACCATTGTTAAACTTGGCAAGTCCGTACAAGGGTGGCAAGAAGGGGAACGTGTGGTCAGCGAAACTGCCGCCATCATCGATCCAAACAACCCGATGACCCGCCGCGGTATGTACAACTTGGACCCAACTCGAAAAGGGTTTGGCTACGGCGTTAATGGTGCGATGACCCGGTTTGTTCGTGTGCCATCCAGGATCCTGCACCATGTTCCAGATAACTTGCCGTTCGAACAAGCGTGCCTGACTGAACCGTGCTGCGTAGCATACAACGCGGTTGTGAAGAATGCGCATATTGAACCGGGCGATCGCGTCATCGTACTCGGTCCCGGAACCATTGGGATCTTGTGCGCGGCGATGGCTCGACTTTGCGGCGCACAAGTCGCCTTGGTTGGATTGGAGTCGGACCGCCATCGGTTGGAAATCGCCAAGACCTACGGCTGCGAAGCGATCATCGGCGATGCCAAGGAATGGGCGCTGCAACGCGATGGGCTCGGTGTTGATGGAGTTATCGATGCTGCTGGTGCCAGTGTCACGCTGAAGATCGCGCTTGACCTGGTTCGGCCCGCAGGCTGGATCAGCAAGGTTGGTTGGGGGCCGCAGCCGCTCGGTTTCAATATCGATCAACTGGTCCAAAAGAACGTAAAACTGCAGGGCAGCTTTAGCCACCACTGGGCCATTTGGGAACGTGTCATCGCTCTCCTGTCCAGCGGTCAGATGGACGTTCGCCCCATCATCGGTGGTGTCTGGCCTATTTCGCAGTGGCACGAAGCGTTTGAAAAGATGCACTCCGGGGCGGTGGTCAAAGCGGTTCTGAAGCCAGAAGCGTAATTTTTCGTCGAGTTGTAATTACTAAGTTGTTGAACAGGAGTCTTTTGTGCGGCGTGGAGATGGTTTACTCGCAATGATTGGCAATACGCCATTGATCCCATTGCAATTCGATGATTGCCAGCGGACCGTTTGGGGGAAATGCGAGTTTCTCAATCCCAGCGGGAGCATCAAGGACCGATTGGCTCGAACGATCATTCTCGAAGCGGAATCGAGGGACGCCATCAACTCCGATTCGATCATACTCGAGTGCACCAGCGGCAACACTGGCATCGCGTTTGCGATGATTGGCGCAGCGCGTGGCTATGGCGTCGCAATTGTCATGTCGGAGCGCGCTAGTGGGGAACGGCGAAAAATCATTGAGCACTTCGGCGCAAAACTGATTCTGTTCTCGGAAAGCGGGTACCAGCATGGCATCGAGATGACTCGTCAAATGGCGGAGAGTGATCCTCGGTATTTTTTACCGAGACAATTTGAAAACCCGCTGAACACCGCAGATCACGAGCACGAAACCGTCAAAGAACTCTTGGCCCAATCGCCCCATAAGATCGATGCGTTTGTTTCTGGATATGGGACTGGCGGCACTCTCTCTGGCTGCTGTCTCGGATTGAAAAAAGCGAACCCGGATACCAAAGTATTTGCGATGGAACCGTCCGAGGCTGCATTGCTTGCCGGCGAAGAAGCTTGCTGTCATTGGATCGAAGGGATCGCGGGCGGCTTCGTGCCTCCACTGATGCGGAACGTGCCCTTGGATGGGACGCTAAAGGTTTCGAGCCCTGATGCCATCGCCATGACTCGCAGGCTGAACAAAGAGTTTGGACTCTTGGTCGGATCTTCTTCGGGGGCAAACGTCTGTGCTGCGTTGGACGTTGCGAAACAGCTACCCAAAGATAGCTTGGTCGTCACTGTCCTTTGCGATCGGGCGGAACGCTATTTCAGCACGCGACTATTTGACTAACGCACGTCTTCCCCCTTACTGACGCACTCTTCCCAGTTGCACGCTGTGAATTTGGGTCGCATCATCGCATAACCCAAATGCGGCGCTGCGAAAAAACTCAATTTTGATTCGTTTTTTTGCACCTTGCGAAGTTCACTTCGCGGACGTAATGCAAACCGGGTAGAATGGGTTGTGTTGTCTTGGCCGAATTGGTCCGATGCGGGCGAACGCGACACTTCATTGCGAGCGATGGAACCAAATGGAGCGTTGGACATCCTTGGTCTAAACGCACTGCTCTCCTCCCCACCTACCCACCCAGAATTCATCATGCTTTCTCGATTCTTGATCTCTTCATTTGTGCTTGGCGCTGCGTTGTTTACCAACATGACGCTATTCGCCCAGGAACGCACGCTGGATAGCTTTGCAGTCCAAGAACTCTCTGGCGAATACTACTCCGAGGGAGCCAGTTCCGCAGACTTGGACAAGGACGGTCATGTCGACGTGATTTATGGACCGCATTGGTTTGCCGGTCCGGATTTCAAAAGCCGTTTCGATATCTACCCTGCTAAACCACAGAACCGTGAAGGGTACTCAGATCATTTCTTTGCATGGACATACGACTTCGATGGCGATGGATGGCAAGACGTCTTCACAGTCGGCTTCCCTAGCACGCCCGCATTCGTATACCAGAACCCTGGCAAACCTCGGGATGCAAAGGCTTGGAGCAAACATCAAGTGTTTGACTGGGTATCCAACGAGTCCCCGCAACTCATCCAATTGGTAGGTGACGAGCGCCCTGAATTGGTTTGCACCCGCGATGGGTTCTTTGGATATGCGACCGTCGATTGGGCTAAGCCTTTTGAGCCTTGGAAATTTACCGCGATATCAGCTCAAGTTACCGACAAAAAATTCGGGCACGGGCTCGGCATTGGAGACGTAAACAATGACGGCCGATTGGATGTGATTCATTCGGGTGGTTGGATCGAACAACCGAAAGATCTATCCCCTAACAAACCGTGGGTTGCCCACGCTCATGCGTTTTCCAACGCCTATGGTGGAGCGGAGATGTACGCCTACGACGTCGATGGAGATGGGGACAATGACATCATCACCAGCCTCGCCGCACACGATTTCGGACTTGCTTGGTACGAGCAAGAAGGATCTGGAGATGCGGTTGAGTTCGTGCGTCATGACATCCTTGGTTCTAAACCAGAGCATAACCGCTACGGTGTCGTCTTCAGCGAATTGCATTCGGTAAACCTAGCAGATATCGATGGTGATGGGCTGAAAGACATCATCACGGGCAAGACATACTATTCGCACCACAAGGGAAGTCCCATGTGGGATAAAGGTGCGGTCGTGTATTGGTTCCAATTGGTACGTGGGCCAGACGGAATTGATTGGGTACCGCGCTTGGCAGCACCCGACACCGGCGTTGGTCGGCAGATCGGTGTTGCCGATATCGACCGCGACGGATTGCTGGACATCACGGTCGGCGGAATGAAGGGAGCAAATGTCCTGTTGCACAAACGGACGGCTGCCACTCAAGAGCAGTGGCTCGCCGCTCAACCTGCGGTTTACCAAAAGCCTGCTAGTGGCAACGGAAATGTGGTGATTCTCGAAGGAGAAGAACTGAAAGTAGCTTCATTGAGCGATGGTAGCGCTAGCCCACAAGCGATGGGTGGCTTCGCCGCAGATCGTTGGAGCAACGACTCGCAGCTATGGTGGACCGGAGGCAAAACGGGCTCCAAGTTAGCGATCCATTTCGAAATCGAAAAAGCAGGAACGTACGACGTAATGATGGCCCTGACCAAAGCGTCTGACTACGGCATCGTACAGATTTGGTTGGATGACGAGAAGCTTGGGGCACCGGTCGACTTGTTCAACAAGCCTGAAGTTGTTTCAACAGGATTGTCAAAAGCAGGACAAAAATCGTTGAATGCGGGAACGCATTCGATGGTCTTTGAGATCGTCGGCGCCAACCCGAATGCGGCGAAGTCATACATGGTCGGAATTGATGTGATCCAGTTGGGTTTTGCCAACGGCAATGCTCCGACAACCACCGCTGGCAAAAAGCTCAATTTGAATTTCGAGAATGGAACGTTAGAGGATTGGACAGCAACGGGAACAGCGTTTGATGGCCAGCCTGTGCGTGGTGACGCGGTTGCGGCGCGTCGCAAGGATATGCAAAGCCAACACGAAGGCGAATTCTGGATCGGCACGTTTGAAAAATTGGGTGACGCTCCGAAGGGGACGTTGAGCTCGGTCCCATTTATGGTGGATCGCCCATTTGCGTCGTACCTGGTCGGTGGCGGAAACTCGAACGAGATCCGTGTCGAACTAGTCGATGCGAAATCGGACAAAGTGCTCCATCGGTCGACAGGGCGTGTGACGGAGAACATGCGATTGGTTGTAGTGGATCTCGCGCCGCATCAAGGAAAAGAGGTCTTCGTTCGCTTAGTCGATGAAGGAACGGGCGGATGGGGGCACTTGAATTTCGACGCGTTCCAGTTGCACTCAACTCAGCCCGGCCCCCTTAGCCCCTCTGATGTGCCCTTGGTTGCCGATGAGTATCCATTCGAAGGACTCAA